>NZ_JBMDKC010000329.1:0-461 GCF_057809515.1 Bacillus sp. FG16 | reverse complement strand
CAACAAGCAAAGACAGAAAAGACGATGAAGGAACATACAAAGAAGTTAGAAGCAATTTGTGTGGATGTGCAAGCCGTGAATCAACGGTTTGAAGAAGCAACCAAATCGCATGTAGTTACGCGAATTATTCGAGAACAATTGCAGAGGGAACGTTATGAGAAAGCACATAAGTTAGCGAAGGAAAATGTGCAGTTAACGACCGATGACTGTTTCAAAATAGAAAAGATGGTAGAACAAATTGGAGAACATGCACGAGAGAAAGTAGAAGCAATTGTAGCGGAAGAAGCAACGAAACGAGAGACAACGCAGATTATGCGCCAAGTTACTTCTTATCTCAAAAAGAAATTAGGGTTACGTTCCATCGAAGATATTTCAAACAATTTGATAGACCAACATAAAGTGTTACTGCAAGGGGTAACGAGAAAAAGATTGGATACCTTCATGAAGAAAGGCGGTCGTTA
>NZ_JBMDKC010000328.1:0-464 GCF_057809515.1 Bacillus sp. FG16 | reverse complement strand
GATACTGCTTCAACTCTTCTACAGACTGATGAATGTGTTCTAAGAAGAGTTGTTGCATCTTAGTAAATTCAAAACGCTCCCCATTCTGACAAAGCTGTAAGATACCTGTTTGTTGTTCCCGCATATAACCACCACAGAATTCACAAATCTCTTGTACGACACCATTCTTATCAACTTGTATCGGAGTTGCACAGTATGGACAGTTCACGATTATCACACTACCTTTCGTTTAAGATTCTAAATTTATTATACAACTAACTACATGTAGTTACAAGTAGTTGAAAGTAATTTAAATCATTTATATAATTACATTAGAGGTGGTAGAAATGGAAAACCGAGGCTTAAAAAATCGTAAGACACTTTCGAATGCAATTGCTAAAGAACTTTGGTATGATTTAGACCAATTAGCGAAAGACACTCGTATTAATAAATCTAAATTACTAGACGAAGCTGTTAGCGATTTA
>NZ_JBMDKC010000327.1:0-466 GCF_057809515.1 Bacillus sp. FG16 | reverse complement strand
GACAACAGAACCACTTATGAGAAAACTAAGCAATATTTCCACCTCTTTTCTGTGTAGGCTGTATGATCCGTTATAGTTTTTCCAAATCTGTTTCCATAATGTATACAGGTGCAACATGTTCTTGTTCCAGTAAGGTTTGTAACTGTTTTTGGAGTTCAAATCCATCTCTTGACTCAGCCAGCAGAAAAGACTTTGAAAAGTTGTTTCCATCCACACAATAGCTTACATCAAACATGTACATATTCACTGTGCCACCTTTTTACAGGATTTGAATGGAACGGGTTTATATTGCTCATGTCGAACCACTTGGCGTCCATCGATTCCAAGTTGGAAGAAGGAGTCCATTTCAGAAATATCTACAATACTAGTATGTTCGAGTACAGTTACAATATATCCTGTTACTTGCAGAGGTGGATCGTGACGGTAAGGGAATGTCACATAATCTCCAATATTGATGTTGGTAGCG
>NZ_JBMDKC010000326.1:0-467 GCF_057809515.1 Bacillus sp. FG16 | reverse complement strand
AATTATTTGATAAACAAAAATTATACACGTATGAAGAGTTGAAACATCGAGCGGTATATTACTGTTCGTCTCATTTGACGATTCGCATGTAATTCAGTATGCACAGGAGAATGCTCTGCCTGCTTAAATATTTTTTAAATTAGTCATTATATCCAATTTTTAGCAGAGGGGGATAAAAAACGAACGCCCAGATTCCTCTCTAACGAAAGATAAGGCGATTCCAAATACGTTTGAGTCTCGAAAGGGAAAGAGCGCCCATGCAAGGAGATACGAGTATGAAAAGATAGGTAGTAAATATTTCAGGTAGAAAGGGATATAAATCAGTAAGGATAGGCGCATATACAAGTATATACATAAAATTTCACGCACCGTAATATTTATAAAAACAAAACATATCAAAAATAACAACAAGGGTTGCTTCTTCTCTCCTTCCTCCGCTACAATAGATATATACTTTCTTTGCCCAT
>NZ_JBMDKC010000325.1:0-474 GCF_057809515.1 Bacillus sp. FG16 | reverse complement strand
GAACATATTTTGCTAAAGAACACGGTAAAAGTGACTTCACCCTAAAAGAGGCTCAGAAACTAGCAGAATATTTTAATACAACAGTGGACGAGCTGTTTGCAAAATAAATAGAAAAGGGGGAAGAGCACGCATGAAAAACGGTAAAAGGCCAACTAAACGAGAGAAGATACATATTGATTCATATAATTTAAATCCTGATAATTGGCTAATTTTTAAGAAGGTAGATGGCGAATTACATTTAGTACATCGTGATACAAACTCAATACGAGTCATTCCGAGTGAATAGAGTGGACAAGCATTATTAAAAATGAGGAGGTCTTCACATGGATGGATTAACAGTAGCAAACGAACTGGTATTTGAAAGTAGTGGTGAGGTAGTAACGGACAGTCTAACAATTGCTGAAATGTTTGGTAAGGAGCACAAAAACGTAAAACGAGACATTTCAGAAACAACTTCGAAGTTAGCTAGTCTAC
>NZ_JBMDKC010000324.1:0-480 GCF_057809515.1 Bacillus sp. FG16 | reverse complement strand
CCTCATACAGAATGTATGTTACAAAAACACTGGTTTTTGGTAATTAATAATTGTTTAAGAGACTTTTAGATTAATAGGAATTCTCTTATCCATATTTAATTTAAATGTTCCATATGGATTGACATGATTGTAAAACAAAGGTGTTAACCCTCTGAAATCTTCAGGAGTCATTTTCTTCAACCAATGTTGATTGTTGTGGTAAAGAATTTCCTGAACCATTAATGTATTCATATAAACTAAACAATTCTGTAGCAATTGAAGTGACAGAGCAGATACTTCTTGATCTTCTAGGGAATTGAAACGAATCTCACTATTTTTCCCATAAAAAATGTAATTGTTAACAGAATTCCAGTGTTCCACGGTATTAAGCCCCTCTTGGATTTCTCTACGTACTTCTTCAAAGTGTAAATAGTCACATAAGAAAATAGTCTTAATAGCTTTTCCTAATTCACATAAAGCTTGATACGTAGGATGGTTAGT
>NZ_JBMDKC010000323.1:0-486 GCF_057809515.1 Bacillus sp. FG16 | reverse complement strand
ACGCGAAAAATGAATTGGATAACTATCTAGCAATGATGCAAATTCAAGTTTCTGATCCTGTAAATTCACAAACGGGAGTTTTGCCTCCATCATCAGTTAAAAATGAAGCTCCATCGTACAAGGAAGTATTTATGAAAGCTATCCGTGGTCAAAATTTAAGCCATGAAGAAGCAAGCATTATGCAGGAATATAAAGCGGCATTATCTGAGAATACGGGTAAAGATGGCGGTTTTATTGTTCCGGAAGATATTACGACAACGATTAATCAATTAAAACAAACGACTGATAGCTTAGAACAATATGTAAATGTACAGCCTGTTTCAACAAACAAGGGAGCTCGTACACTAGAAAAACGTGCGGCATCTACACCTTTTGCGCCACTATCTGAGTATGGTAAACCGAATGCAATGCAAGAAATGGCTTCTCCTGAGTTCGATCGTTTATCTTATGCAATTGAGGATTATGCAGGCTTTTTACCAGTACCAA
>NZ_JBMDKC010000322.1:0-489 GCF_057809515.1 Bacillus sp. FG16 | reverse complement strand
CTTCCTTCGGTTTATTGAGACCAAACAACCCTTCTCACCCTCTTCCCATAAAAAAGAGCCTAGACAGTTTCTGCCGCAAGCTCTTGTAATTCTGGTCGTGTTGCTTTACTTTTCACTTCCACACCCTGTTCTTCCAAGTGTTCTTTCAACTCCGTTTTTGTCGCATTCTCCATCCAATTTTCCTCTTTTACAATCGTTTCTACTGGTTTTGGTTCTTCTTTCGGAATCGCATATGCTTCTATCACATAACCAGGTATGTGTAATTCCTGAATCTCCACGGGTGTATACGCAAATGTTGGCTCAATCTCTGCCCGTCTGTCATGCATATCTTCGATACTTTCCGCTACTGCGAACCTGTCAATACTTCCTAATGTTAAACGAAATACTTTAGCCATATCGTGGCCACTCCTATTCTAAATGATATGTTGGTACAGGCTTGTCTTCTTTTTGCGCCTTCACCATCTTCACTTCCCCCTGCTTGTATTCCGC
>NZ_JBMDKC010000321.1:0-501 GCF_057809515.1 Bacillus sp. FG16 | reverse complement strand
TATCCCAAAACGGAAAAACACGTCCCCACAGCGATGGGAACGTGTTTTAGGAAATCAGCTATTTAAGTAACAACACTACTCATATTAACATGCTAATTTCCTCACGTAAATAAGGAGGCGGAAGAACTCCAGAAAAATCGTCTAAATGGGTTGTCACTGCACAGAAAGAACAAGAAGATTGTGCGAAGGTCCTTGACAGACACCTTTACATACGTGCGATGAACGGGCGGGCTAAAAACAGATACCCAAAAGGCTAAAAGTTCCGCAAGGAACAGGTTGTATTTTCTTCCGCTTTGCTTCAGAAAATCTCCACCTTTGGAGAGGGCCACTCTACGTTGTTCCGTAGCCCTTCCATCCTTGCCAAACTTTTTTTGGCACGTCAACGTATCGTTGCTAAGCTGACGACAAAAAAGGAGATTTTAGGTTCTTCAGCTTACACCGAATAGTATACGTGCCAAAACGCCTGTACTATCGTCCATTCATTTCATGTATTTCATGTAT
>NZ_JBMDKC010000320.1:0-502 GCF_057809515.1 Bacillus sp. FG16 | reverse complement strand
TTCCTTCATTTGACTTTTACTATCTATTTCTCATGATTTCGGTGAAAATGAGAAATATGTTATTACTTCAGACGGGAGGAAACAAGAATGAAATGCTATCAATTACATTTGGAATTAGTGGGATGCCCTTTCCCTATTTGGAGAAAAGTTATTTTACCTGCGAAATTAACTTTTGATGATTTACATGATGTGATTCAATGCTTATTTCAATGGGAGCACCAACATTTATTTGAATTCACTGTAGGAAAATATACTATATCGGATCCACCTGATTCGAGTATTCCCTTTTCCATGTTGGAATTGACAACACCATCTCGAATGCTGCGCGCTCATAGAACCATGCTACTTGAACAAATCAAAAAGAAGGGGCAAATTTTTCAATATGTATACGACTTTGGAGATCACTGGTTGCTACAGATTCAAGTTGAAGATGTACTCGATCAAAACTCTGATGAAATAACATGCATTGGAGGAGAAAATGCAGCTCCTTTAGAGGATATCG
>NZ_JBMDKC010000032.1:0-53169 GCF_057809515.1 Bacillus sp. FG16 | reverse complement strand
GAATAACGTTTTTTTGTACTTGGGGGTAGTAAAAAGGCTTAAGTTGATGGGCATGGGAGTCAATCAGCAGAGCAAAAAAAAGGGATACTATATGCGGCTGGTGCTTATACGATGTGGGGAATCCTACCGATCTATTGGAAATGGGTTGAGGAAGTTCCAGCAGATGAAATATTAGCACACCGCATCGTTTGGGCATTTGTTTTTATGTTACTTGTATTAGGTGTTACGAAGAGGTTTCGCCAGTTTATTGGGGAATTTGTGAATCTTTTTAAACGACCTAAATTATTAATGTCATTAACAATAGCTTCAGTCTTGATTAGCGGAAACTGGTTTGTTTACATATGGGCCGTTAATCATAATCATGTTATTGAAGCGAGTCTTGGCTATTATATTAATCCGCTTATTAGTATTTTACTTGGTACAGTCGTTTTAAAGGAAAAGTTAAACTTTTGGCAATATGTTGCAGTTGGTTTAGCAGGAGTAGGGGTTGTCATTTTAACAGTACGTTTCGGATCTATTCCGTGGGTTTCTCTTTCACTTGCCTTTTCATTTGGATTGTACGGATTAACGAAAAAACTGTTAAATTATGATGCTACAATTGGACTTACGATGGAAACGATGTTAGTGACGCCGTTTGCGATCATTTATCTTGTTATGACAGGAGCACATGGTTTCGGCTCATTTGGATCTATTTCAATGTTATCAACGTTACTTTTAATAGGAGCAGGTATTGTAACGGCATTACCACTATTTTATTTTGCAAAAGGAGCACAACTTATTCCGCTTTATATGGTGGGATTTTTACAATATATTGCGCCAACAATTAGCTTAATTTTAGGTGTATTTGTATTTGGTGAACATTTCACATCTACACATATGATTGCATTTTTCTGTATATGGGTTGCTTTATTTGTATTCTCGGTAGCGAAGACAAAGTTTTTAGTGCAGAAACAACCGAAATTTATAAAAAATAAATCAGCAAAAGTATCATAATGCGTAGTATTTTCTACGCATTTTTCTTTATACTTATATTATATAGAATTTCCATTATAGTCAGTAAGGAGCTGAGAACATGGAAACAATTTTACATAATGATCCGCTTATGGCAGCTGTAATTTCATGGTTTTTAGCACAATTAACGAAAGTAGTCTTTAAATTAGTTAAAATGGGTGAATTTGATTTTGCAAAGTTTTTTGCTTCAGGTGGGATGCCAAGTTCTCATGCTTCAACTGTTACAGCGCTTGCTACAGGAGTTGGAGTAGTGGAAGGTGTGGAAAGCTCGATGTTTGCGGTTGCTGCTATTTTTGCCATTATTGTTATGTATGATGCTTCAGGAGTAAGGCTTGCAGTAAGTAAACAAGCAAAAATATTGAATGACTTTTTTCACGGTAGAGAAACAGAATATAAGAAGTTAAATGAACTTGTTGGGCATACACCGTATGAAGTAGTAGTTGGTGCTTTATTAGGGATTATTGTCGGAGTAGGATATTGTTTATGAGCAGAACATGTTATATGTTCTGCTTTTCTTTGTTTTTATACATATTCAGCTACCTTTTTGAATATCGTTATACGGATTTCGAAAGGGTGGGTGAGTAACTTGTTATTATATGAAAAAGTGCATGAAGAAATAGCGAGAAGAACAACTGCACTTCAAACGATGCAACGGCAAGATGGTACGTGGCGGTTTTGTTTTGAAGGAGCGCCACTAACAGATTGTCATATGATTTTTTTATTAAAATTATTAGGTAGAGATAAAGAGATAGAACCGTTTGTAAAAAGATTAGCATCACTTCAAACAAATGAAGGAACATGGAAATTGTATGAAGATGAAGTGGGTGGTAATTTATCTGCTACAATCCAATCTTATGCTGCCTTACTTGCATCGGAAAAATATACAAAAGAAGATGCGAATATGAAGCGAGCGGAAATGTTTATAAATGAGCGTGGGGGGGTAGCGCGTGCTCATTTTATGACGAAGTTTTTATTAGCGATTCATGGAGAATATGAATATCCTTCTCTCTTTCATTTGCCAACACCAATTATGTTTCTGCAGAATGATTCCCCTCTCAGTATATTTGAATTGAGTAGCTCAGCACGTATTCATTTAATTCCGATGATGTTGTGTTTAAATAAAAGATTTCGAGTAGGGAAAAAGTTATTGCCAAATTTAAATCACATTGCAGGCGGGGGCGGAGAATGGTTTCGGGAGGACCGATCTCCGGTTTTTCAAACACTATTAAGTGACGTGAAGAAAATTATAACGTATCCACTTTCTTTGCATCATAAAGGATATGAGGAAGTAGAACGTTTTATGAAAGAGCGTATTGATGAAAATGGAACATTATATAGTTACGCAACTGCCTCGTTTTATATGATTTATGCTTTACTTGCATTAGGACATTCTATTCAATCACCAATTATTCAGAAGGCTATAACGGGAATCACATCTTATATATGGAAGATGGAGAGAGGGGGCCATTTGCAAAACTCTCCGTCAACTGTATGGGATACAGCTTTACTCAGTTATGCTTTGCAAGAAGCTCAAGTTCCGAAAGCAAGTAAAGTGATTCAAAATGCATCAGCGTATTTACTAAGAAAACAGCAAACGAAGAAAGTAGATTGGAGTGTACATGCACCGGATATATCCCCAGGTGGTTGGGGGTTTTCGGATGTGAATACGACGATTCCAGATATTGATGATACAACTGCTGTGTTAAGAGCATTGGCGCGAAGTAGAGGGAACGAAAATGTAGATAATGCTTGGAAGCGAGCGGTTAATTGGGTTAAAGGATTGCAAAATAATGATGGTGGTTGGGGGGCTTTTGAAAAAGGAGTAACGAGCCGTATATTAGCAAATTTACCAATCGAAAATGCAAGTGATATGATTACAGATCCTTCTACACCAGATATTACAGGAAGAGTGTTAGAGTTTTTCGGGACATATACGCAAAATGAATTGCCCGAGAAACAAAAACAAAGTGCGATAAATTGGTTAATGAATGTACAAGAGGAAAATGGATCATGGTATGGGAAATGGGGAATTTGTTATATATATGGTACGTGGGCAGTGTTGACTGGTTTACGGTCACTAGGAATACCATCTAGCGATTCATCATTGAAACGAGCAGTTTTATGGCTTGAACATATACAGCATGAAGATGGTGGCTGGGGAGAATCTTGCCAAAGTAGTGTGGAAAAAAGATTCGTTACTTTGCCATTTAGTACACCATCCCAAACAGCATGGGCTTTAGATGCCCTCATTTCTTACTATGATAAAGAAACACCAGTCATTCGAAAAGGTATTTCATATTTGCTCTCCAACCCTTATGCAAATGAAAAATATCCTACTGGAACAGGTTTACCAGGTGGATTTTATATTCGTTATCATAGTTATGCTCATATATATCCGTTGCTTACTTTGGCTCATTATGCAAAAAAATATAGAAAATAAACCGAGAGATGTCTCTCGGTTTATTTTGTTGGGTAGTAGGTCCCTTTTGAAAAGAATAAGGTTGTGATGTACCTTATTTTTCGGTTGATTGGCGTTTTTGACGTGCATCAGCGGCATTTGCACGTGCGTTTGCTTCTAAGTCATTGTGGTCAGCGAGTTCGCGAGAGAACTCAACGTCAATGCCATCAGTTGCTTTGCTTTGTTTGAAATTCTTTTTGTTCATTCGACACAATCTCCTTACACTTTATCCTGCATAACGGGTAGTAAAATTCCCACCTCAAAATTCAGATGGAACAAAGAAGCTAGGTGGGAGATTAACTGCCCGTAAATGCCCGATTGGTTCAACTAATAATCAGTGGGGATGAACAAACTTCCCACTGATTAAAGTTTCACTTTATGCGACGTTGCAAAGTTAGTTTGACACAAATAGACTTTTTTATACAAAGAGGAATTGGAAAGCAAGGAGCCGAAATATACAGTATAAGTAATAGAAATGAGGGATAGGGATGGAGTTTTTAAATGGGAAAACAGCTGTTGTAACAGGAGCTGCACAGGGAATTGGAAAAGAGATTGCAAGGGTTTATGCAAAACTAGGGGCGAAAGTATTAATTAGCGATGTAAATGAAGAGAATCTACAAAAAACGACACGTGAGTTATCAGATGAAGGATATGAAGTGTGCTCATATCGATGTGATGTGAGTAATCAAAATGAAGCAAAGTCGTTAATTGAATATGCGGTTCAAAAATTTGGTACATTACATATTTTGGTGAATAATGCTGGAATTACAAGAGACGCAATGTTACATAAAATGGAGAAGTCTGCTTGGGAACAAGTATTACAAGTGAACTTAACTGGAGTTTTTTATTGTATGCAACCAGCGCTTCTTTACATGAGACAACAAGGGTATGGACGCATTATTAATATATCTTCAATTAGTAGAGAAGGAAACATAGGTCAAGCAAATTATGCGGCTACAAAGGCAGGAGTTGTCGGTTTAACGAAAACAGCAGCGAAAGAAGTTGGAAGCTTCGGTATTACTTGTAATGCGATTTGTCCGGGGTTTATGGATACAGATATGACAAAAACGATACCAGATAAAGTGAAAGAAAAGATGGTTGGTGCTATTCCAGTTGGTAGAATTGGAACGCCAGAAGATATTGCGAACGCGGCAGCCTTTTTAGCATCAGAATACGCATCTTATATTACAGGTGAAGTATTAAATGTGAGCGGAGGACTGCAAGTTTAAAGGAATACATAATGAAAAGAACCTGACCAGGTAGGTCAGGTTCTTTTCATTAATTTAAGTTAAGCCAAACGCTCTTTACTTCTGTATAGTTATTTAATGCGTAAGATCCCATTTCACGGCCAAGACCAGATTGTTTAAATCCTCCAAATGGAGATGCTGCATCAAAGACGTTATAACAGTTTACCCATACTGTACCTGCACGTACTTTACTTGCAACATAGTGTGCTGTTTTAACATTTTCTGTCCACACACCAGCCGCTAAGCCGAATTGTGATTTATTTGCACGTTCAATTACTTCATCAATATCGTTAAACGGTATTGCAGAAATAACTGGACCGAAAATCTCTTCTTTTGCGATCGTCATTTCATCATTTACGTCAGCGAATACTGTAGGAGAAACGAAGTAGCCTTGATCGAATGGATTACTTCCTCCGCAAAGTACTTCAGCGCCTTCTTCAATCCCTTTTTCAATGTAGCCCATTACACGTTTTTGTTGTTCTTCAGAAACGAGAGGACCAATTGTTGTTTCAGGGTTAAGACCGACACCTTGATTTAGTTTTTTAGAATAGAGGACGAGATCAGCCATGACATTATCATACATTTTCTTCGGAACAAATAAGCGTGATCCAGCAGAGCATACTTGTCCTTGGTTAAACATAACACCAGAAAGTGCACCAGGAATCGCGCGAGATAAATCAGCATCTGGCAAGATGATATTTGGTGATTTACCGCCTAACTCAAGTGTAACGCGTTTTAATGATTCGGATGCTTGTCGCATAATTTGTTTACCGACAGGAGTAGAACCGGTAAATGCAATCTTATCAACGAGTGGATGATTAACGAGAGCTTGTCCAGCTGATTCACCGAATCCAGGTACGATATTAATAACACCTTTTGGGAATCCAGCTTCTTCAATTAATTCAGCTAAGTATAGAGCAGATAGTGGAGTTTGTTCTGCAGGTTTTAAAACGATTGTACATCCTGTAGCAAGCGCTGCTCCCATTTTCCACATTGCCATAAGAAGCGGGAAGTTCCAAGGGATAATTTGACCAACGACACCAACAGCTTCATGGCGTGTATAGTTAAAGTAATCACCGGAAACAGGAATTGTTTGACCAACGATTTTCGTAGCCCAGCCAGCGTAATAGCGCATATGCTCAATTGCAAGTGGTATGTCTGCTGCCATTGTTTCACGGATTGGCTTTCCGTTATCTAATGTTTCGAGCTGTGCAAGCTCTTCTTTATGTTCTTCCATTAAATCAGCTAACTTGTACATGAGACGGCTTCGCTCAGCAGTGCTCATACGAGACCAAGGACCTTCGTCAAAAGCCATGCGAGCTGCGACTACAGCTTTATGAATATCTTCGCGACCAGCTTCAGAAACGACGGCAAGTGTTTCACCAGTTGCTGGATTAGGTGTTTTAAATGTTTTACCGGAAGCGCTTTCAATGAAAGATCCATTCACATATAACTTTTTTGTACCTTGAAGAAACTTTTCTACCTTTTCATGAAGATTTACAGCTAGTTGACTCATTGTATAACCCCCTTGAAAATATAATGTAAACGCAGTACGAGACGGCGCTTATTCCGAAATCAAGGATGTGGAAACTAGATGGAAAGCCTCTAATTAAAATCATAATTAAGAAATACTGAAAATTCAAATTTCATTTGTGTTACAATTGTAAAAAATATGTAATGTAAGAGAAGCTTCTATATAATTATAAAAAATCCTGCTTGTTTTTGCTTTCAAGTAGGAAAAACTAGAAGAACAATGGTACAATAATACATCGTGAGAGGAGGGGGAAAAATGAAAGATTATCATGATGATCCACGGTTTCGAATAGCTCATAGAGAAGCGTTAATTGGTCTTGGACTTGCTATTATTAATTTTATAATATGGTACGGATTCGCTTATGGGCTTGGTAGTAAAAATCCGAGTGAATATACATATGTATTAGGTTTTCCCGCATGGTTTTTTTATAGCTGTATCGTTGGATTTATCGTTATGGTTATTTTACTTAGTTTAGTTGTTCGTTTTGTATTTCAAGATATTTCACTCGATGAGGAAGAAAAAAGTGAGGAATAATAGATGAATTGGTATGTAATCATTCCAATGATAATTTCGTTTATCGTTGTATTTTTAATTGGTGTATATGCTTCAAGACGCGTGCAAGCAACTGCTCATAATAAATTTTTACAAGAATATTTTCTTGGTGGGCGTGAGCTAGGCGGTTTATTATTAGCGATGACAATGATTGCTACGTACGGTAGTGCAAGTAGCTTTATTGGTGGTCCGGGTATTGCTTACAATATGGGGCTTGGATGGGTACTGTTATCTGCGATTCAAGTTGTAACAGGGTATATCGTTTTAACGGTTATCGGTAAAAAGTTTGCAATTATCGCTAGGAAGATGGAAGCAATTACTCTTATCGATTATTTAAAAGGGAGATACAATAATAAAGCAGTTGTTATACTCTCTGCGTTATGTATTATTATCTTTTTATTTTCGGCGACAGTAGCCCAGTGGGTCGGCGGCGGACGATTAATCGAGTCACTAACGGGTCTATCGTATACAACAGCACTATTTTTATTTACTTTTTCTGTACTTGTGTACGTATTAATTGGTGGTTTTCGTGCAGTCGCGCTATCAGATACATTATTAGGAATCATTATGTTAGTTGGAACGACAATCATTTTAATTGCTACTGTCATTGCTGGTGGTGGAATTGAAAAGATTATGCAGGAACTTGTTCAAATTAATCCGAATTTAATTACACCATTCGGCGCAGATGGCAGTTTAACGAAATCATATGTTACATCATTTTGGATTTTAATTGGAATTGGTGTTGTAGGTTTACCGCAAATTAGCGTGCGTGCCATGTCTTATAAAAATTCAAAAGCTATGCACCAAGCTTTAATAATTGGAACAGTTGTCGTTGGTACAATTATGATCGGTATGCATTTAACAGGTGTATTTGCAAGAGTAGTACTTCCAGGTATAACGGTACCAGATAAAGTAATGCCGCTACTCGCGATGGAAGTGTTGCCACCTTGGTTAGCTGGAGTTTTCTTAGCTGCACCAATGGCGGCGATTATGTCTACAGTAAACTCTTTATTATTACTTGTAAGCTCGTCAATTATTAAAGATATATACGTAAATTACATAAATAAAGATGCAGCAGACAGTACGATAAAAAAAGGAAGTTTGTGGATTACTGGTATTGTAGGACTACTCGTTTATGTAGCGGCCATTAAACCACCAGACTTTTTAATATGGTTAAATTTATTTTCTTTCGGTGGATTAGAAGCAGCATTCATTTGGCCAATCGTATTAGGGTTATATTGGAGAAAAGGAAATGCTACAGGAGCGCTTGCTTCCATTTTCGTTGGAGTAGGTTCATATATGTGTATTCATCTTTTCTATCCAAATCCGTTCGGTATACATACAGTTGTCTTCCCAATTTGTTTTGCGTTTATCGCTTATGTTATTGGAAGTATGAGTGCTGTAAAAAAAACAGTATAGGTTAGCTGAAGAACGTAGTCCTTATAAGACTGCGTTTTTTCGTATGAATTTGTTCTTTTTTATTCTGTATATCCACGTTTATTCATAAGTTAATAACAACTGAGGAGATGGAGTTGAGGTCGATGAAAAAAGTGTTATTTTTAGGAGACCCAGGAATTGATGACTCTTTAGCGATTATGTATGGATTGTTGCATCCTGATATTGATATTGTTGGGGTAGTAACGGGATATGGAAATGTAACACAAGAAAAGGCGACAAGTAATGCCGCATATTTATTGCAAATGGCAGGACGGGAAGATATACCTGTTATTAATGGTGCGAAAATTCCTTTATCCGGAGATGTTACAACGTATTATCCAGAAATTCATGGGGCAGACGGTTTAGGACCAATTAAACCTCCAAAAACTTTTTCGCCAAATATAAAACCTTTTTGTGCATTTTTTGATCTTCTTGAAAAATATAAAGGAGAATTAATAATAGTCGATGCTGGTAGATCAACAACACTAGCGACAGCATTTATTTTAGAAAAGCCGATGATGAAGTATGTGAAAGAATATTATATAATGGGCGGTGCTTTCTTGATGCCTGGCAATGTAACACCAGTCGCAGAGGCGAATTTTCATGGTGATCCCATTGCGTCACAATTAGTCATGCAAAATGCCAAAAATGTGACATTAGTGCCACTTAACGTTACATCGGAAGCAATTATTACGCCGGAAATGGTAAAATATATTACGAAACACTCTAAAACGAGTTTTAATAAGTTAATCGAGCCGATATTTACGTATTATTATAAAGCTTATAGAAAGTTAAATCCGAAAATAAAAGGAAGTCCAGTACATGACGTCGTTACAATGATGGTTGCGGCAAATCCATCCCTTTTAGACTATGTATATCGTCGTGTCGATGTAGATACAGCTGGAATTGCAAAAGGAGAGAGTATTGCTGATTTTCGGCCTCAACCTGATGCAAAAGCATTAAAAAATTGGGTGCGAATTGGTTGGTCGTTGCATTATAAAAAGTTTCTTGAGGATTTTGTGAAATTTATGACGTAGACATAATAGGAGCATACAAGTTAAAATAATGGAGATGGTTATTTAAATGACCATCTCCATTATTTTGTTTTTAAATGATAAATAGAGAAGAGTTACACAATAGGAGAGGAATTTTACTTGAAAAAAACTATAGTATGCGCAGTAATTGTGGGTATTTTTGTTTTGCTAATATCGGGTAACTTTTTAGTGAAAAAAGTGTGGAGTTCAAATAATGATGATGCACAGTATATTGCATCTTTTATTGAAGAACATAAAGATGAAAAAAATAGTGCGCTTCTAGTAAAGAGAAATGATAAAGTTGTTTATTCTGTAAACCCAAATGTTGTATTGCCAGTTGCTAGTACGATGAAATTAATTGTGGCGCTTGAATATACGAAACAAGTTACTGAAGGGAAAATTGATTCGTCTAGTTTCGTGTCGATTAATGATGTGAATCGCTATTATGTGCCAAATACAGATGGTGGTGCACAAGATAGATGGCAAAAGTATTTGGAGAAGACGGGCAAGATAACTGAAGGAGCGGTTTCTTTAGAAGAAGTGGCAAAAGGAATGGTTAAGTTTAGTTCGAATGCAAATGCTGAATACTTAATGGAATTGTTAGGATTAGATAACATTAATCGAAACTTACAAAGTTTATCACTTCCTGCACATCAACCACTATTTCCAATCGTTTCATCTTTGTATATCCCGGGATATTTGCATAAAGAATTACATGTTCCAAAATATAAAATAGAGAAAAAGTTAAAAGAAATGTCTCAAGAGCAATATCGTGAATATGCGATGATTATTCATGAACGCTTAAAGAAGAAGGGACCATTATTACAGAAGGAAATTCCGCTTTATTTAGAGGAACGTTACGACAAAATTTGGTCAGATAGATTACCAGCAGCTTCGGCAAATGATTATATGGTATTACTTCAAAAGGCAAACCATAAAGGTGGTTTGACAGAAGCTGAAGAAAAAGTGTGGGCAAATATCGTTGAAACAGACATGAGTGCCAAGAAATACCGTAAAACATTTAGACATGCTGGGCAAAAGAATGGTTACACACCATGGACGGTTACAAAAGCGGTTTACGCTATGGATAAACGTGGAAACTGTACAGAAATTGTGTTTTTGGCGAATAATTTAAATGAAGACGATAGTGCAGAAATACGGAAACATTTAGCAAACTTACATTTCCAAGTGTTGCAAAGTGATAAGTATGATGCGACTTTTATTAAATAAACTCGGTGCAGAGAGCACCGAGTTTATTTTTATCCCGCTTTAATGGGCAGTAAGACCCCCACCTCAAAATTCAGCGAAAGCAAAGAAGTTAGGTGGGGGATCAACTGCCCTTAAAAGCCCGATTGGTTCAACTAATAATCAGTGGGGGATGAAGAAAACCCCACTGATTAAAGTTTCACTTTATGTACAAGCACTTTTTTTCTATCAATGGGTATGATGGGTAGTAATACTTAGGTGAGAGGGGAAAAGGTGATGAAACAGAGTAAGGAAGAGTTTATAAAGAGTGAAGGCGCTGATTTCCCTGGAAAAACATATGTGGATTGTGTATTACAACATGTATTTGATTTTCAACGAAATTACTTATTGAAAGATATGTTTCAAGTGCATAAAGCACATATTACGATGCTGACTGAAGAAAGTTTAATGAAAATAGAAGAAGCTAAAGTTATATTAAACGCACTTAGAAAAGTAGAGCGAATACCAAAAGATAAATTGGTATATACAGAGCAGCATGAAGACCTCTTTTTTTTAATCGAACATTTAATTTCTCAAGAAGCGAAATGCGATTTTGTAAGTAATATGCATATTGGTAGAAGTAGAAATGATATGGGTGTAACGATGTATCGCATGAGTTTAAGGCGGTATATATTACGATTAATGGAACATTATTTGCTATTGCAAGAAAGTGTACTGCAACTTGCTGCTGATCATAAGGAAACGATCATGCCAGCTTATACACATACACAACCGGCACAGCCAACAACATTTGGTCATTATACTTTAGCAATTTATGATACGATGCAAAGAGATTTAGAACGAATGAAAAAAACATACCAGCTTTTAAATCAGTCTCCAATGGGGGCGGCTGCACTCTCTACAACAAGTTTCCCGATTAAACGAGAACGAGTTGCTTATCTACTTGGATTTACAGCTGTAATTGAGAACTCATATGATGCTGTTGCCGGAGCGGATTATTTATTAGAAGTTAGCTCGCTACTTATGGTAATGATGACGAATACGAGTAGATGGATTCATGACTTTTTGTTGTTAGCAACGAAAGAATATGACGGTATTACTGTTGCAAAGCCATATGTACAAATTAGTAGTATTATGCCGCAAAAACGAAATCCAGTTTCAATTGAACACGCTCGTGCAATTACGAGTAGTGCTTTAGGAGAAGCATTTACAGTATTTCAAATGATTCATAATACACCATTTGGTGATATTGTCGATACGGAAGATGACTTGCAGCCATATTTATATAAAGGGATTGAAAAGGCAACTCGTGTTTTTTGTATGATGAATGCAGTGATCCGAACGATGAAAGTAGAAGAAGAAACGTTAAAAAGTCGTTCCTATAAACATGCAATAACGATAACGGATTTCGCCGATGTTTTAACGAAAAATTATGAAATTCCATTTCGGCATGCTCATCATGCAGCAAGTGCTATTGCAAATATGTCATTGGAGCAGAAAAAAGAACTACATGAATTACACTTCAAAGATGTAAATATGTATTTGCAAGAACATTTTAAAATAAATTTATTAGAAAAAGAGTGGAAAGAAATTATATCGCCAGAAGCTTTTATTCAAAAAAGAAATGTATACGGTGGACCGAGTAAAAAAGAAATGAAGCGTATGATTAAAAATCGAAAAGAGTCATTTCGAAAAGAAGAAGATGTATTTGAAAAGGAAAAACAGAGAATTTTACAAGCTGAAAATGCCTTGAATACATTAGCTTTGAATATTATTGAATCGTAAAAGAAGGATTTAATGAATTAATCGCCAATACTTAATTAAAATATAAATAGAGAGAAGAGATTGTCGATGATTCAATTACATGTATATGAAGAGATTTTTCATTTTAAAGAAGATGTTACACCATTTCTAGAAAAGAATGAGCAGGAAAATAATCTCATATTAGGTGTATTACAAATGGTTCAAGAACCGATATTTATGGGGGTAGCGAAACAAGGAGAAGACATTGCGGTTGTATTTCTGCAAACAGAAGAGAAGAAACAAATCATTGTTGCTACGTCTGAAATTGTGGAAGAGGACATCGTGGAACTTGCAAAAAAATTAACGAAAGTATATCCAAATGTTCCTGGATTAATTGGTAATAAGAAAATTGTACAGAAATTAGCGGAAGAGATTGCGACGTTAGAGCAGAAAAAAACTACTGTTGCAATGGAGCAAGGTGTATATGAATTAAAACAAGTAAAGAAAAAGTGGAACGGAGATGGAATCTTTCGAGAAGTAAGTAGTGAGGAGCTACCATTAATAGAACAGTGGATATATCAATTTTGCGAAGATGTGAAGCTTCCTACTACGAAAGAAGAAGCGAAACAAACCGCTCATACATTAATTACTAATCGTCGTCTTTTTGGTCTAGAAGTAGACGGGAAACTTGTTTCTGTAGCTGCAAAAACGAGACCAACTACAAATAATATAACAGTTAATTTCGTATATACGCCGAAAGAAGAACGGACAAAAGGGTACGCATCTAGTTGTGTCGCTGCACTTAGTCAACGTATGTTAGGCGAAGGTTACAAAACAACGACATTATATACTGACTTGGCAAATCCAACATCAAATAAAATTTATCAAGAGATTGGTTATGAGAAGTTGATGGAGTCTGTACTTATATTTTTAGAGAAATAAAATGAAAAGGCACGCTATTAAAGCGTGCCTTTTTGTTATTCATCAATTCGAATTACTTCACCTTGCGGAAAATTCTCAGTTTCTAGTAAGTTACGAATTGCTTTCGCAACATATTCAGGTGATAATAGTTTTCCTTCTTCTTTTAATGCAATGAAGCGATCCAAATTTATGAAGTCTTCTTTATTTGTTTCACGAATTTGTGATTGCATATTTGTATCAACAACACCAGGTGCAAAAGCGACGATTTTTACTGGATATTCTTTTTCTACTTCTTCAGTTGCTACGCACTGTGTAAACATATTTACACCAGCTTTCGTTGTACAATAAGCGCCCCAGCCAAAGTAAGGATTTTTTCCTGCACCAGATGAAATGTTAATAACGCGTTTATCTACTTTCCAGTCTTTCGTATGTTTCATAAATGTAGATATAAGAATCATAGGTGCAAGTAAATTAATGTGAACGTTCGTAATGAATTGTTCGCTTTCAGCTTTTTCAATCGGCTTCATAGGTGCAACTGTACCTGCATTATTAATTAAATGAATAGAGGATACATTGTCTTTTTTAATAGATGAAATAATTTCTTTAAAGTTAGTTTCTAAGTTATGTACATCTTGAAGATCGAGGGAATGAAAAATGCAATTGCTGTTATATTGTTCTGCAAGTTTAGTAAGCTCTTTATTTTCTCTTCTAGAAATAGAGATGACAGTTGTACTTTCTTCTAACAATTGCGCAGCGATTGCCTCACCTAAACCTTGTGAAGTTCCTGTTATAATAATGTAGCGCATAGTTTTATAAACTCCTCTCATATGTGCGGAATTTTGTTGGACAACGTACATCCCATAGGTTGTCTACATTTTATAGTATAGAGCACTTTTTACTATAAATGAAATGAGATGATTGTGTGCCTTTTATAAATCGTTTTACGACAACAGTACCTGGTGCCGTCACGTTCACTGGGAATACGCTGGGGCTTAGCCCTACATCACCTGCACCAGGTAATATTTTTGGTACACTTGCTGTGTTTACGACAGTAAATACAGCGTTGCAAGTACCAGGATTCCCAGCAGGGACAACAGATGAATGGCAATTGAATTCTTCAAGTGCAATTTTAAATCTTCCAGCGGGAAGCAGTGTGTTATATGCAGAATTAGTTTGGGCTGGTACTTTCCGGACTGATACGGAAGATGTTTTACCATTTTTAAATGATAACATTACATTTACAACGCCAGCAGGGACGTTTTCTGTTACGCCAGATCCTGCTACCGCGCAGCAAGGTTCAGTAGGAAACCAGTTTTATTATGCTCGCTCTGCCAATGTAACGAATCTTGTTAGTGCAGGTGGAGCAGGCACATATACAACAGGTGCCGTGCCAGCTGCAAGAACTTCAGCTGACCCGACAATCAGTCGTTCAGCTGGATGGACGCTTGAGGTTGTGTATCAAAATGCAAGTTTACCACTTCGAAATTTGTCAGTATATGCAGGCCAAGAAATTATTGATGCTTCATCACCACCAGTTGATGCTACTATTTCAGGATTTGCTACGCCGGCAACAGGAGCTGTTACAGGAAGAGTGCTCGTAACTGCTCAAGAAGGCGATTCTAACATTGTTGGAGATCAACTTCGCTTTGGACCGAATGCAAATGCTACAGTGGCATTATTCGGACCGAGAAACCCTGCGAATAATTTCTTCCAGTCTCAAATTTGTAATGACATTGGAGAGTTAGATACAACCGGGACATTTGGAGATTTGAATCAGCCGTTAGGGATAGCTTTAGCTGTCCGAAGACAAGGATGGGATATTACGAATGTAAATGCCTCTGCATCATTAGTAAATAATCAAACGTCAGCAACAGTTCGATTTGTTACAAATGGAGATGGATACGCTGCAGCTGGTTTTGGTGTTCAAATTGATGCAACAGGTCCAATTATTAATCCTGTTAAATCGGTTAATAGAACAGTCGCAGGGGTAGGGGATACTCTCACTTATACGATTACGGTCCCAAATACAGGGACAGGAAGTGCAGAAAACGTTGTATTACGTGATAGTATTCCGAACGGAACGACGTTTATAGCAGGTAGTGTAACAGTAGGTGGAGTAACACAACCGAATGCAAACCCTGCTAATGGAATTAATTTAGGTATAATCCCAAATAACACGCAAAGAATTGTTACATTTCAAGTTCGAATAACATCATTCCCGAATCCCAATCCTATTTTAAATCGTGCAATGGTGTCATATCAATTCCGTCCTTTCGTTGGTAGTCCTCCTATTACAAGTACTTCTTCTTCAAACACAGTACAAACGACAGTGAATCAAGCAACTATAAGTATGCAAAAATCTGTAGATTTACAGACGGCAACGCTTAATGATGTATTAACGTACACAGTTAATGTCACAAATAATGGGAACGTTACTGCAAACAATGTTATTTTTGTTGATAGTATACCTGCTGGAACAACATTTGTTCCAAATAGCGTTACAGTGAATGGAGTAGCACGTCCAGGAGCGAATCCGGCAAGTAGTATTAATCTTGGGAGTATTAATGCATCGCAAACGACTGTAGTGCGCTTTCAAGTTCGAGTAACATCGAACCCTCTTGTCAATCCAATTCCAAACCGTGCGAGTGTAACATTTAACTTTACTCCAGTGCCTGGTCAACAACCAGTTTCAGGGCAAGCGACAAGTAATACTGTAGTTACGACAATTAATATAGCTGATATAACAACGAGAAAAACAGTGGATAAAGCTTTTGCAACGGTTAACGACGTTCTTACGTACACGGTAACAATTCAAAATACAGGAAATGTACTTGCAACGAACGTTATTTTTCAAGATCCAATCCCAATTGGAACGACATTTATCGCAAATAGTGTGACTGTGGACGGGGTTTCACAACCTGGGGTAAATCCAGCGACTGGGTTTACAGTAGCTAATATATCTCCTGGCGGAAGTAGGACTGTTACATTTCAAGTACGAGTAACATCTACACCATCGGGAGGTACGATTGCGAATCGCGGAAATGTATCTGCTAATTTCGTCGTTATTCCGAATCAGCCACCGATAACGATTAATAGACAAACGAATACAGTTGTGACACAAGTTAATACAGGCGGTTTAAATTTAATAAAAGAAGTAAATACAACGCAAGCGGCGGTAGGGGATACTTTAACGTACACAATTGCCGTCCAAAATACAGGGAACGTTCCGTTAACAAATGTATTTTTCCAAGACCCTATTTCTTCTGCGGTTTCATTTGTTGCAAATTCTGTAACAATTAATGGAGTACAGCAAAGTGGACTAAATCCGAATACAGGATTTTCTCTTCCGAATATTCCTGCGGCTCAAACAGTTGTAGTCACATTTGACGTATTAATTGTACAGAATCCAGAAAATGAAGATATTTTAAATCAAGCAAATGTAACAGCAAGCTTTCAAGTGAATCCAAGTGAACCTCCAGTAACAATCAATGTACCGAGTAATGTTGTGAATACGACAATACAATCAGGAAACTTTGAAGTTGTGAAAGCAGTGAATACGGATGTTGCAACAGTAGGGGATGTTTTAGTATATACAATCGAAGTTATAAATGCAGGTAGTGTACCAGCTACAAATGTGTTTTTCCAAGATTCAATTCCGCAAGGGACATTATTTATTGAAAATAGTGTATTGGTTAATGGAGTTTTACAAGAGGGGGCAGATCCAGGACTAGGATTCCCATTAAATGATTTGCCTACTGGCGCAAGTGTTATTGTTACGTTTGAAGTATTAATTGATGAAATTCCCCAAGGAAATAATGTCGTAAATAATGCGAATGTAACTGGAGATTTCCTTGTAAATCCAACAGAGCCACCGATTACTGTAACAGTACCAAGTAATACTGTTATGACGGTCGTGAATTCTTCAGGGTTAAATGTAATGAAAAGTGTAAGTGCTACTGAAGCCGGTGTAGGAGATACGTTAACGTATACAGTTCGTATACAAAATAGTGGAACAGTAGCAGCAACAAATGTATCATTCCTTGATCCGATTCCATCTGGAACAACATTTGTAGCAAATAGTGTAATAATAAATGGAACACCTCAACCAGGTTTAAACCCAACAACTGGATTTCCACTTGCTAATATTCCAGTAGGAGGGATGGTAACAGTTACTTTCCAAGTGACAATCACGAGTGTACCACCAAATAGAGTTCTTCCAAATAATGCGAATGTAACTGCTGATTTCCAAGTAAGTCCTCTCCAGCCACCAATTACAATTGTAACGATTAGTAATATTGTTGTGACGCGAGTGAATGTAGGATCACTTAATGTAATAAAAAGTGTAAATACACCACAAGCCGGTGTAGGAGATACGTTAACGTATACGATTCTTATTCAAAATACAGGAACTGTTCCTGCAACGAATATTGTTTTTCAAGATCCAATTCCATCTGGTACTGCGTTTGTAGCAAATAGTGTGACGATAAATGGAGTCGTACAGCAAGGTGCGGATCCTATGGCGGGTTTCCCGGTACCAAATATTCCGGTCGGGCAAACGGCTACGATTACGTTTCAAGTTACAGTGACGAGTGTTCCGAGCGGTGGAAATATAAGAAACCAATCGAACGTTACTGCAAGTTTTCTTATAAATCCAGCAAACCCTCCAATAACGACTGTTACAAATAGTAATTTTGTAGTGACGCAAGTAAACACAGCACAGTTAAATATACAAAAATCTTCATCTGTACAACAAGCAGCACTTGGAGAAACTTACACATATTCTGTTGTCATTCGAAATAACGGTACAGTAACAGCAACGAATGTCTCTTTCCTTGATCCAATTGCTTTAGAAACAACTTTTGTAGCAAATAGTGTAACGATAAATGGAACGCCACAACCTGGATTTGACCCAAATGTTGGTTTCCCGCTTCCTAATATTGCAGCTGGAACATCATTGACAGTAACGTTCCAAGTTACGGTAGTTGCACCGTCTACACGTGGAGCAGTATTAAATACAGCATCTGCTACAGCCACTTTCTTATTAAATCCTTTACAGCCACCTGTAACAACAACGAATTCAAGTAATACAACGGTAGTTACAATACCGTTACCTCCTCCTGGTGAAGTAACTGCAACAAAAACAGTTGATGTTGCAACTGGGGCCGTTGGGGATGTATTAACGTATACTGTGCTCATTTCAAACGTAGGAATTATCTCTGTTACAGATGTGTTCTTCCAAGATGTCATACCAGAAGGAACGATGTTTGTTGACAATAGTGTAACGATAGGTGGAGTGCAGCAACTTGGTTTAAATCCAGAAATAGGATTTACAGTTACTCCATTATTAATCGCTGGTGGAAGTATTGAGGTCACATTCCAAGTGACGATTACAGAAATTCCAGATAATGAAGTCATATTAAATGATGCAGATGTTACATTTACTTCACAACCAAATCCGCAGGAACCACCGATTACGGAAACGATATTAACAAATTTAGTCGTTACGACAATTAATATAGCGTTTATTTTTCCATTGAAACTAGTAGATAAAGAAGTAGCGACGGTAGGGGAAATATTAACGTATGATGTATTGATTTTTAATTTCGGAACAGTGCCAGCGACGAATGTTCAATTTATCGATACTACTTCCGCGGGTGTAGCATTTGTACCAGGAAGTGTGAGCATAAACGGGGTACCAGCACCAGGATTAGATCCTTTCATTGGTTTTACAGTTCCAGATATACCTGTCGATGATTTTGTACTTGTCACATATCAGGAAGTGGTTACAAGCATACCAGAAGGTGGAACGATTGTTAATTTTGTAGACGTTACAGCTACATTTGCTGTAAGTGAAACAGAACCGCCTATTACGGAAACGACGACAAGTAATACGACATTAACGGAAATCAATGAGCCTGGTTTGAATGTTTTAAAATCAGTAAGTCAGCCGGTTGTTGCAGTAGGCGATACAATCACATATACAACAGTAGTTCAAAATACAGGAACAGTGCCAGCAACGAATGTTCAATATAGTGATGTATTACCTTCCTCTATAGCATTCGTGCCGAACAGTGTAACGATAGATGGTGTGTTACAAACTGGATTCAATCCGAATAACGGATTCCCGCTTCCAGATATAAATCCAGGTGAAAGTGTAGAAGTCATCTTCCAAGTAACCGTTGTTAGTGCGCCATCAAACGGAACAATTGCCAATACGGCAAATGTAACTGGAAGTTTTGTATTAGTACCAGGAGAACCACCAGTTATAGTAACAGAGCCGAGCAATACAACACTTACAACTGTAAATAGAGGGCAATTTAATGTTATTAAACAAGTAAATAGGGTTGCTACTCTCGTTGGAGATATATTAACGTATACGGTTCAAATAACGAATACAGGAACAGTAACAGCTAATGCTGTTCAGTTTGTTGATACCATTTCAGCAGGGGCGTCATTTGTACCAAATAGTGTAACGATAAATGGAGCCTCGCAACCAAACTTAAATCCAATTACTGGATTTGGAGTTGGAGATATACCGGTAGGTGAAACAGTTATAGTGACGTTTCAAGCGACAGTTACAAACATCCCGTCATCAGGAACAATTACGAACGTTGCAAATATAACAGGAAGCTTTACTTTAGTGCCAGGAGAGCCACCGGTTGTAGTAACAGAGCCGAGTAATACGACGATAACTAGAGTGAATAGAGGACGATTCAGCGTTATAAAATCTGTAAATAAAGAAGCTACACGATTAGGAGATACGTTAACTTATAGTGTGCAAGTTACAAATACAGGAACAGTAACAGCAACGAATGTTCAGTTTATCGATGTTCCATCACCTAGTTTAGAATTCGTTCCTGGAAGTGTACAAATAAATGGGATTCCGCAAGTAGGTTTAGATCCATTTGTAGGCTTTGCATTGCCTGATCTTGCAGTAGGGGATAGTGTATTAATTACATTTGAAGTAAATGTAATCGCAGTTCCGCCTTCTAGTAGCATTATGAATACAGCAAGAGTAACGGGTGATTTCGAATTGATTCCAGGAGAACCTCCGTCTACAATTACAAATTCAAGTAATACGACGGTTACGCCGGTAAATAGAGGCAGCTTAGATATGCTAAAAGAAGTAGACCATTCAGTTGTTGGTGTAGGAGAAACGGTAACGTATACTGTTCGTATATTAAATACTGGTACTGCTGATGCAATGAATGTTCAATTTATCGATGTGCTATCTCAGGAAGCTGATTTCGTTCCAAATAGTGTAACAATAAATGGGGTTCCGCAACCGGGGTTAAATCCGCAGATTGGATTTACGATACCTGATATACCAGTTGGTGAGACGGCACTTGTAACATATGAAGCTACGATTACAAGTTTTCCGGATGGTGGAACAGTAGTAAACGTTGCTGGAGCGTTAGCAGAATATATTTTAGTACCAGGAGAGCCGCCAGTTACAGTGATGGACACGAGCAATACAGTTATTGTAACGGTAAATACTGCAATCTTATTTGTTGCAAAAGGAGCAAACTTTGAAGTAGCGATGATAGGGGATGTTGTCACTTACGGAATCGCTGTTATAAATGATAGTACAGTTCCTGTGACCAATATTGTGTTAACAGATATCATTGATCCGAATACGCTATTTATAAATGGTACGGTAACGGTAAATGATGTACCTCTTCCATTCGCTAATCCGAATACTGGTATTCCGTTAGGTGATTTTCAGCCAAATGATGCAGCAATTATTAATTTCCAAGTTGTAATAACAGGAGGGCAAATAAATAATTTAGTTACAAATACTGCTACAGCGAATGGGCTCGCAACTGTAAATCCGAATGAGCCGCCAGTAGTAGTTGAAGGTGATAGTAATACAGTTGTTATCCCGTTTATTCCTCAAAATGTCTCAACGACAGTCGTAAAAACTGCAGATTTACAGGCAGCAACAATTGGAGATGTCATTACGTTTACGACAGTCATCACAAATACGGGTGATACTGTAATGCAAAATATTCGTTTTCAAGATATGTTAGATAGTAGTGTTCGATTTGTTCCTGGAAGTGTAACGGTCGATAATACGCCAGTGCCGAATGTAAGCCCGGCAGTAGGGTTTCTTATCGGAAGTTTAAATCCTGATGAAGCAAGGACAGTTTCGTTCCAAGTAGCAGTACAGAGTGCGCCAAATGGTTCAGGAAATTATATAAATCAAGCGAGTATTCGTTTTGAACATCAAGTAGGCACAGTATTGCCACCTGTTACACAAATAGTAGAAAGTAACATAGTTGTCATTCCATTTGTTCCAACGATTGAACAAATTTGTGAAACAAACTTTAATTGCTTAGATAAAATTCCATTTCAATGTTCTCCGTGTAATCATTTGCATGGACATAAAAAATAAAAACAGAAAGAGCATCCTGAAAAATAATTGGATGCTCTTTCTGTTTTAATCATATAGATTCATTTTCGGGGGAGGTGAAAAATTCGTCGATTTTGTCGGAGAGTAGTAATGGAATGGCTCCTTTTATAACAGAAATGTCCCAGTCCCACCATGCGAGATTCTCTAGTTTGTCAATCGTTTCTTGTGGGAAACGATATCGAACAAATTTTGCAGGATTACCAGCTACAATTGCATACGGGGGTACGTCTTTTGTAACAACGCTCCTGGCGCCGATAATGGCCCCGTTACCAATTGTAACACCAGATAAAATGCAGGATTGATAACCAATCCATACATCATTGCCGACTATGATATCACCTTTTGAAGAAGGGTGACCAGTAATATGTGCTCCTTCATCAAAAAGTGCATTAAATGGATAAGTTGTTATCCAGTCTGCACGATGTTCACCGCCAAGTATGAAAACGACTTCTTCTGCTAATGAACAAAACTTACCTATTTTTAATTTTGTTTCATCGTTCCAAGAAAAAATGGTTGGCCCTACTTTACTATAAGTATAATCACCAATATCATATTTATTATATTCAGGTTTTTGATTTAAATATAACATGCTTCTTCAGCCTCCTTTCTTAATTAAGTGATACGTATGGAATATTATATGCAAGATGTAGTAATGTGAACTGTATTAATAGGTGAAATGACCAAAAGGGAGTGGGATGTATGCGATACGAAATGGGTTTATATAATAAATCGTTTCAGTCAATTCAATCAGGAAAAAAGTATATGAAGTACGCCTATACGATAAAAAACGTCAACTAATAAACAAAGGCGATGAAATCGTATTTACGAATCTTACGACAACAGAAATGATGACGGTAAAAGTAACGGAAATAAAGCGATACGAGAGCTTTAAATCTATGTATGAACAAATTGATAAAAAATTATTGGATTGTGAAAATGATAGTTTAGAGGAAATGTTAGAAAGTACATACAAAATATATACGAAAGAACAAGAAAAAGAGTGGGGAACAGTCGCGATTCGTATTGAGGAAATAAAATGATAAGAAATCGCGGGGCGGCTATCATTGTACAGGAAGGGAAAATCGCTCTTATAAAACGTATTCGAGAAGAGGAAACATATTATGTTTTTCCTGGCGGAGGGATTGAGGAATGTGAAACGCCTGAAGAGGCAACGAAAAGAGAGGTATACGAAGAATTAGGGGTACATATACAAGTGGAGCACCTTATTGCAAAGGTAAAATATAAAGGAAATGAATATTATTATGGTGCCTATATTACAGGCGGAGTGTTAGGAAGTGGAACAGCTGAGGAATTTCAGCGGGAAGATAGAGGAAGTTATATTCCGTTATGGCTACCGATAAACGAGTTGGAAAAAGTGAATATAAAACCTTATGAAGTGGTCGGAAATATATTTAATCATTATAAAATATAACGTCTGACAACATACAAAAAAAACCATTGACATAGGCCTCTGATTTAAGTATTGTATTCGAGTATGTTTATAATCAGGAGGTTTATATGAGCAATCAAACTACTACACATCATGTGAAAATGACAACAGCGGATCCATCTGGAATTGGTCTATTTGGATTAGCGATGGTAACACTTGTAGCATCATCTCAAAAGTTAGGCTTAACAGATGGCGTTTCACTTGTATTACCATGGGCAATCTTTTTAGGAGGATTTGCACAAATCTTTGCTTGCATTCACGATGCAAAGCATAACAATACATTCGGTACGACAGCATTTGGTGCGTACGGCCTATTTTGGTTAGGTGTTGGAATGACTTGGTTAATTCAACTTGGAGTATTTGGCGAAAAATTAGCACAAGCTGCAGATTCAAAACAGCTTGGTGTAGCCTTTATCGGATATTTGATTTTCACAATCTTTATGACGATTGGTGCAATGGAAACACATAAAGTATTATTTATGATCTTCGTCCTTATTGATTTCTTATTTATTGGTCTTTCATTAAGTACTTTAGGTGTTATGCCGCACGCAATGCATAATTTAGCAGCATATTCTGAACTTCTTATTTCATTATTATCTTTCTATGGTTCAGCAGCAGCAGTGTTAAATACACACTTCGGAAAAGTTGTTTTACCAGTAGGAAAGCCTTTTGGTATTTTTAAAAAGTAATAAAAAAGCACAGATGATTGTATAGTCATCTGTGCTTTTTTTATTTATTGATAGCTATAGCGGTCGTACTTGTTAATTCAGAAATTTTTTGAGAGCTCGCAGAATTACCGTCTATTGTTACATGAACTTGTTGCTTAGGGTTCGCTTTAACTACCCATGCGTTTGGTAAATAGCGTGATTTATGAGATAAGGTGGAAGGGATATTTAAAATATCTCCCATTGCATATAATGTTGCTGATGATCCACCGTCCATTGCCATCGCATTGACAGCACCTTTTTCATAAAGAATATCTTGACAATCTCTCAAGGAAGCACCAATGCTGTGAGGTTGTCTACCATCAATGACGAAAAACATAATCGAGCCATCTTTTTTCTGGGCCATAATACTTCGAGGACCATATCCCCAACCACCATCATTTGTAATCATTTTTTCTCCATTTACAATTAGCTGAGGCATAAATCCAGCAGCGGAAACAACATTTTTATTTAACAATTGGCTAGCAGAAAACTCCCCAGAAACCATTTGTCCGTATTTTGTAATACCACTAGTGAGGGTAGGGGTATTAATATCCTTCGGAGTGTTTATAACTTTACCGTTTTCAATAACAATACCGATTCCAGTTTTACCGCCACCATGCCCGGTTTCATCCCAAAATCCACTGGCATTGACAGCGGCAACTGCATGGTTTCGCTTTGCCATTACATATATTTTTTCTTTATTGTTTCAATAGAAACATCTAGTGGTAAATCTTTTCGTCTTTCTAACTCTTTTTTTGAAAGTTTAGAAGTTAAAAATTCACTATTTTTCCATTTTGGATTTGTGATGGATTGAGAAATATCATTTAATTCTTTATCAGACAATAACGTGAATTTTGCATATTGAGGATGCTGAGAAGTCAAAATACTCTCGGCGGTGATAACACGTAAATTATGACCGTATGCAGTACCGAATAAAATAATAGCAGCTCCTATTAGTAAGGATATTGTTAAAAGGGAGGTTGCTTTTAAAAATTTAATAAAATACTTTCTCATCATAAGGACTCCTCTTTCTGTAAAGTGAACAGTTGATTAATGATTGAGCATGATACAAACACATTTTTTATTTGAAATAAGTAATGTGAAATGATGATAATACAATAATGTTTGAAGATAGATTTGGCAATAGTTCAATATGAATGTAGATGTTTAAAATGAAATATAAATAGTCAGATGTGAAATGTAAATAGTCAGATGTGAAATGTAAATAAAAGTAGAAAAAATCAATTGAAATTGATTCTCATTATTAATATAATGAGAATGAGAATCATTTATTGTTAGAGGGGGATGCCAAAGTGGCAAAAATTTTAATAGCTTATGCAAGTATGTCAGGAAATACAGAGAGTATTGCTGATTTAATTAAAGTTAGTTTAGATGCTTTTGATCATGAAGTAGTATTGCAAGAGATGGAAGGCATGGATGCTGAAGAATTATTAGCTTATGATGGAATCATTTTAGGATCTTATACGTGGGGCGATGGTGAATTACCATTTGAAGCGGAAGATTTTCATGAGGACTTAGAAAATATAGATTTAGCTGGGAAAAAGGTAGCGGTATTCGGATCAGGTGATACGGCGTATGAACTGTTTTGTGAAGCGGTAACGATATTTGAAGAACGCCTTGTAGAACGAGGTGCAGAGCTTGTACAAGAAGGGCTGAAAATTGAATTAGCTCCAGAAGATGAAGAGGATGTTGAAAAATGCAGTAATTTTGCAATTGCATTTGCTGAGAAGTTCTAAGAATGGGAGTGTCAACGTGGAGACAATGTTAAGTGCAACTGCTATTACAAAGTTAAGAGATGGAAAACTGTTGTTAGCTACTACATATAATGGCTTATTTGTTGAACAAGACGGAGAATGGAAACGAATTTTAAATGGTTTTCAAAAACGAATTAGGGATTTACATAGCGAAGATAATGTAGTTTATGGTGTAGGTGACGAAGGGATTTTTATTCGTAGTATGAATGGTGGAGAGAACTGGACAATTCAGCGTTTTCCAACAAAAGCAACGAGTTGGAATGTATGTAGCAATGTACAAGGAACTGTCATTGCTCATGGAGAAAAAACGCTGTATCTTTCTAATAATTTCGGTTCGACATGGGAGACTATTCATCCGTTTCTTGAGTATGGCAGTGCGGCACCGTCTATTCGATCATTATTTTTATATAAACATTACTTATTTATTGGTACGAAAATACATGCTAAGTATGGTGGTGTTTGGCTCTTTGATTTGAAGACACGTAAATTAAAGAGGATTAAAATTGCGATGAATCAAATGATCTCTGCGTTGACTTTACACAATTCTTATTTAGTAGCGGCAAGTGGATCGTGCAAGGGAGTTAGCGGGAATATTTCTTATTGTAAAATAGATGAAAGTATTGCAAGTGAAAAAATATATTGGCATACATGTCAAAGTGAGCAGAAAGCAAGTAGCTATTTAGACTTAAGTGTAGACCAACATGTCTTATATACAACTTCAACGCAAAATAAGGCGGGTATTAGTAGTGTGTGCCGTGTACTTCTTGACGAAGGTATTGTTACAGTATGTGATTCAGTTAAAGGGCACGGATGGCGCATTGTTAATCAAAAAGATGGTTATGTAGTAGCTGGATCAGGTGAATTAAAAGCAATGCAGTGGGAACAAAAAATAATTTGAGAAAAAAACTTTACTTTTATTATATTGATATGATATAGTATGTTTAAACCATTTTACTTTTAATAATATAGAGATTTAAATGAGCTGTAACTTCCGAGGAGGATAGCAATGTTAAATCTCCTCAGGGGTTGCAGTTTTTTAATATCTGGCTTATTATTGTAAGGTGGTTGAAAATGAATATGTACATATAGGTACATTGTAGGAGGATTTTTTTCATGCAAAACGGTAAAGTAAAATGGTTTAACTCAGAAAAAGGTTTCGGTTTCATCGAAGTTGAAGGCGGAGAAGACGTATTCGTTCATTTCTCAGCTATCCAAGGCGAAGGCTTCAAAACTTTAGAAGAAGGTCAAGAAGTTACTTTCGAAGTAGAACAAGGTAACCGTGGACCTCAAGCTACTAACGTAAACAAGAAGTAATTTTTGAAAAAAGAAGGGCTCGCCCTTCTTTTTTTTTGCATTTTTATAGATGTCCTCCTACTTACATATCATAACAAGACTGAATTTTCATTTATTTATTCGTAGTATTTTTGTATAAAGTACATGAATAAATAAATACTGAAAATAAAGTGTTTGTGTGAAAAGGAATTTAGAAAGAGGTAAATAAATTGAAAAACGCTACACATTTCATTGTGTTTGATATTGAGAGGAATTTCAGACCGTATAAATCAGAAGATCCGTCAGAAATAGTTGATATCGGAGCTGTAAAAATAGAAATAGGTACAATGAAGATAATTGAAGAATTTTCAGAGTTAGTAAAACCAAGTGCAAGATTAACTCGTCATACAACAAAATTAACCGGTATTACGAAGAAAGATTTAATGGATGTAGAAAAATTCCCTCAAATTATAGAGAAATTTATTCAGTTCATCGGCGAAGATTCTATATTTGTTTCATGGGGAAAAGAAGATTATCGCTTTCTATCTCATGATTGTACATTACATGATGTTGAATGCCCAAGTATAGAAAAAGAAAGTAGAATTGATTTGCAAAAATTTGTTTTCCAAGCATATGAGGAATTGTTTGAACATACGCCAAGTTTACAATTTGCGGTAGAACAGCTCGCTTTAACGTGGGAAGGGAAACAGCACCGTGCTTTAGCAGATGCCGAAAATACAGCAAATATACTTCTTAAAGTGTATAGCGAGAGAGATATTAATAAGCGATACAAAAGACATGGTGAACTTGAACTTGTAAAAAACGGAAAACTAACAGAAAAAGCGAAAAAAAAGATGCGGAAATGGGTGTTTAAAGAACTAAAGAAAAATACAGAACGCCCTTTTGAATGGAGTACATTTGAAAGTAGCGACACGTGGGAAAGTATAACGGAAAGATATTATATAAGTGAAAATACAGTAGAACTCCTGAAAAAACATTTTCGTACGGCAGTGAGAAAAGCGGAACGGCAGATTAGGTATTTGGCTGAGATGGAGGAGAATGTAGAGGTTAAATGACATTCTCCTCTATTTCTAGCTACATAAATTTAACATCATTATACTGATGGATGAATAAAGTATTCATATTAAATAGGAATTGATTTGTTGTGATTGGGCCATTATAATTGCTTTGAAAATTAAGGGGTGGTAAGTATTTTTAAATACATTCATAAAATTAGAGCCCATAGAAATGAAAGAGGATAGAGTTAAATGGAAGCAATCTTTAACATTGTAACAGTTGTAGTTTTGGGGATAATATTTACCACGCTATCAGCAGGAATTATACTTCCTTTCATAGCAAAGAAGAAGAATTGGAAAAAGCTTAATATATCTTTAAAGCGTGGTGTATTAAAGATTAAAATCGAAGAGTAATATATGAGTTTTATACAAGGGAGGTGTGATAGTGATAGACTTGGATATTAAAGACGTCACCGTACAAATGGAATTAAACGGTGTCTTTTGGAATGAGGATGGGGTTGCTGAAATGACGGTGACTACAAAAGCTGAGCATTCTTTTCTTCTTCGTTTAGTAGTTGACTTAAAAAGTAAAACTATTAGGGCGACAAGTGCCGACATAGTGAATGGATTCTGCCCTCTGTGCAAACAGAAAAGGGACGAATGTAGTGAACTTAATGACTTGCAAAACAAAATGGATATTTTAGAAGAAGCCTATGATTGGGTGAGAGAGCATCCAGAATATCGTTTTCAATTATCTTTTTACGAGTATAATAAATTTGAGGTAGTGAAGTGAAGTTTTCATTTTACCAACATATATAGTGACTACTCTAATGGAAAAACGCTTGTACAACAAGGAAGGAATTTACTTGATTCTGCGACAATTGATATCTTGGATCAATAATAATTTTTAAAAATAAGCATATTTTTGTTATAAATCAGGAAAAACGATTCTATTAAGAATCGTTTTTTAATATAAACATTAACTAAGCTCAAAATAAAAGAGCGCTTATTAAAAGCGCCCAGTAAAAAACAGATATATGGAAGGATTTATTCAATCCCGTTCGGATCATACGAATACTGTTGCTTATTCTCAATTCGCTCAATCACATCTTGCAGCTCATCTGGCTTCAGAAACTCAATAGGAGAGAAGCCCTTTTCAAACGTAAGTGTGTCTGCTTCAATCATAAGTACATATCGGTCATTTACCTTCGCAATATGTATTTGATCCCCGAAATCAGCAAGTAAAGCCTTCACAGAGATATGATCTGCTTTTAGTTTTAATTCCACTTCAGGAGCGTGCTCGACGATTTGGGCAGTTGCTTCCATTACTTCTTCGGTTGAAAATTGTTCCATAATTTCGCGTTTCGGACTGGCAGCCCATACTTCCATCGCTTGGTCGAATTGTTCGCGTTCTTCCGTACCTTCTTCAAATACATCTTCAATTTGGTCGTATACCATGTCCATTACCTGTGTTTTCATAATTTCAGGCATAGAGCGTTCATATTCGACGAATTTTAAGAAGTCTTCAAAGTAGCGGGCATGTGATGCTTGGTGTATTTTTAGTTCGCCTACTTCAACCATACCTTCTTCAGGCATGTATGGATACTGGATAGATTTCATATTCTTTGTTGTGATGGCCATTTCAACGTTACGAATCAGTGTTGATTCATCAGAAATAGAAGCAACCTTTGGTTCGAAGTCGCATTTCATTACGAATACGAATGGGTCATCAAAGTATTTGCGTAGTTTTGCCTGAGCAATTAAAAATACACCACCGCGTACAGCGCTTGTGTCAAGATATGTATAAACGAGAGGTTCGCTCATATCTTTAAAGTTGTCCTTTGTTTCTGCAAAGCGAATACGATTAAAAAGGTTGTAATGAGGGTTTGAATCAAGTTCGTGCCCCTCCTCTACAATAAAGCGACCAATTTTTGTTGGGGCTTGTTCTGTTTTTGCATGACGTTCTACTTTTCGCTTCGATATTTTTAATAACTCACCATTCAAAAATTCTTTTAAGGAGCTATCTTCATATTCTTCAGCGTCTAAAGTTTGAAAATGTTTGTAGCGTTTATCAACTGCTTCACCTTTTCCTTCTACTTGTACAACATAAAAGGAAAGATAATTTATTTCAAAATCCATATTTATCACCTTGTTTCATTTCATTAACTCTTATCAGTATAGAGATGGAAAAAACTTTCGTCAATTTATATAAGGAAGGGGGAGCCCCTTCCTTATATAAATTTTATTTTTCTGATTAAAATCCGTCTTCTAATGCTGCGAATGGAATGTTTAGTCTGTTTTCTACCGTACGTAAACGTTGGTTTAAGCGGTTTAGTCTACGTGTATGGCGCTCAACTGTATTTTCTAGTTGACGTACTCTTTGTTCAAGCTCATTTACGCGTCTTTCTAATTGACGATTTCCAGTGCCAGGAAAAGAGATTGGAAGTTGGAATTGTCTATTTTGGTCATATGGATTCGTTTGCTCTGCTTGATCTATATAAGATTGATATTGTGCTTGTAAGTCATACTGTGGTTGTTGGTATGCATATTGATTATATGGATCATATGGATTGTAGGGATACATAATAACATCCTCCATTTCTTTAAAATAGGTTGAATTCACCATAATGTATGTGCAAAAGCGGAGCGGTGGCACGGCAAATACCTATTTATGTTGATGAGATTTCTCTTTATCCCGCATTAACGGGCAGTAAGACCCCCACTAATTAAAGTTTCACTTTATAAAAAATAGCTTGAAGGTTTTTGATTTGAATTTCTTTTGCTTAATGGTATATACTGGATAAAGGGGAGAGTTTACATAAAAGTTACAATTCTATCAAACTCAAACTTTTATGTAAATATGTATAGACATTTATAAAAGAAAAGAGTAATTTATATAGAGTGAAAAATAACTTGTAACATTTTATAAACATATTGTAAAATGATTGTAACAAAACATACATAAAAATGAAATAAATACATAATAGTGATGTTGGGGAAAGGGAGAGAGTATATTGTTCCGTAAAGTAAAGGGTATATTAGTTGGGGTGTTATGTGTAGCTGTAGTGAGTGGCTGTGGTGCAAAAGTAAGTGATGTTGCATTGGTAAGTGATATTGGTGGGCACACTGTAGAGGCTAAAGCAGAAGTGCAGGATACTATTAGTTTAGTTGATGGCCGAACTGGTACTGAAGTGAAAAAATTAGATTTATCTGGTTTAGGCTATTTCGAAGATGAAGCGAAATTTAAAAAGTCTGTAACAAAGGTTGTTGGTGAGGTTGGAAAAAGCGTCGACAAAAAAATGGTTCCTTCACGTATAGCACCTGATGGAAGTTGGCAAGAAGGAAAACCTTCTTATGAATTAATGGAAAAAGAATTAGTAGATAAATTGTTAAATGTTGGTATGTGGGATGCTACGTATCAGTTGCCGATCGTGGAGAAAAAACCAGTCGCAACATTAAGTGATGCGCAAGGAAATGGTGCGGTAATTGGTAGATATGAAACGAACTTAGGTGGTTCAACAGGTGGCCGTATTGAGAATATTCGTTTGTCAGCAGCGAGCATAAATGGAGTTGTGTTAGCAAAAGGAGACCGTTTCTCTTTTAATTCATTAATCGGTGATACAACACCAGATAAAGGATATCAATTAGGGAAAGAAATAGTTGATGGTAAATTAGTAGATGGATATGGCGGTGGTGTTTGTCAAACATCTTCAACTTTATACAATGCAGCAGATCAAGCTGGCCTGAAAATGGTGGAGAGAACTACACATTCTAAAACGGTAGGTTATGTTCCACAAGGAAGAGATGCTACAATTGCATATCCATATTTAGATTTAGTATTTGAAAATACGAATGATGCACCTGTGAAGCTTTATATGGGCATTCAGGGTGGAAAGCTAGTTGCTGAAGTACATAAAATGAGATAAGTATAATACCTTTATAAAAAAGCCATTATTTCTAAGTTTGATAGAATTAATGGCTTTTTTGTGCAATCAATATTACACCTCAAGATATAATGAACAGGAGGAAATTTAATAGGAGTAAGACAGTCTAAAAAAAGCATTAAATTTAATTCATAGTTTTCTTATTGACATTATTAGTAATGGGGTGTATTCTTCATAATAACAACTAAATAAATGGAAAAATTTATTGATTTTCTTATCAAGAGAGATGGAGGGACTGGCCCGATGAAATCTCAGCAACAGGCTGTATCAAAGTACTGTGCTAACTCCAGCGAACGCAATAGGCGTTTGAAAGATGAGGAGAAATGGATTCACATTTAACTCTTCTTATATGCGTAAGAAGAGTTTTTTGTTTAGAGAGGGGGGATAGAGTGAAGTTTGATGTAACGTATTTTTTAGAAAGTTTTCCGCAATTATTTAAATATGTATACATAACTTTAGGGATTACTGTAGTTTCAATGATTATTTCCTTCGTTATAGGGATCGGCTTGGCGATCATAACGAAAAATAAAACGAAATATTTATATTCAATTGCAAGAGTGTATATCTCTTTCTTTAGAGGAACCCCGTTATTAGTTCAATTGTTTGTTTTATATTTCGGATTACCACAAATCTTTCCGACATTTACAGTGCTTACAGCTATGCAAGCAACTTTAATTGGCCTAAGTTTAAATAATGCTGCTTATTTATCAGAGATTATTCGAGGTTCATTAAATGCTGTGGAATCAGGGCAAATGGATGCCTGTTTATCAGTTGGAATGACAAAGGCGCAAGCGATGCGACAAATTATTTTTCCGCAAGCTATTCGTGTCGCAGTACCGTCACTTGGAAATAATTTTGTTGGATTGTTAAAAGAATCTTCGTTATCTTTTGCACTTGGGGTGGCTGAAATTTTAGCACAAGCGAAAATGCTAGCGGCACAATCATATCGTTATATGGAAAGTTATTTAGCGGTAGCGATAGTATATTGGATTATTACAATCGTAATTAGCTGGGGACAGAAAAAGTTAGAAAAGAAACTAGATGCACCATATTTGTAACAGAAATGAGGTGATATATATGATTGAGATAAGAGATTTGTATAAGTCTTACAAACATAATGAAGTACTAAAAGGAATTTCACTTACTGTAAATAAGGGAGAAGTAGTAGTCATTATTGGACCTTCTGGTTCGGGTAAATCGACATTATTAAGGTGTTTAAACTTATTAGAACAACCGAATGATGGCAGTATTAGAATTGAAGATTTAGAGATTTATGCGAAGAGACTTTATAAAAAAGAAATAATACAATTGCGTCAAAAAACGGCAATGGTTTTTCAAAATTATAATTTATTTAAAAATAAAACAGCATTGCAAAATATTACAACGGCATTAACGGTTGTACAGAAAAAAAGTGAAGAAGAGGCAAAGGGAATATCGAGAAAAATATTAAAACAAGTAGGCTTAGCTGATAAAGAAGATTTTTATCCAACAATGTTATCAGGAGGGCAACAGCAAAGGATAGGTATTGCTAGGGCAATGGCTTTAAATCCCGCAGTATTATTGTTTGATGAACCGACTTCCGCACTTGATCCAGAATTGGTGAATGAGGTATTGCAAGTTATTAAAGACTTGGCAAGGCAGCACATAACGATGGTTGTTGTTACACATGAAATGAATTTTGCAAAAGAGGTGGCGGATCGCGTTATATTTATGGCTGATGGCATTATTGTAGAGCAGGGAACACCAGAAGAAATTTTCCGAAACCCACAAAATGAACGTACGAAAAAGTTTTTACGACAATTGAATGCTTCAGAAGAAGGCAATCATTTCGTTATTTAGGAGGAAGAATTGTGAGGAAATCATCATTATTACTAACATTAGCATTAACAGTATCAGTTGGAGTTTTATCAGCTTGTGGTTCAAATACAGCAAGCGAAACAACAAATGAAAAAGTAGTAAAAGTTGGGACATCTGCAGGTCGTAGTCCATTTATTTTTAAAGAAGGTGAGAAAGTAAAAGGCTTTGATGCTGAAATTATTGAAGCGGCTGCTAAAAAGGCTGGGTATAAAGTAGAATGGAATGTTTCTGATTTTGAGGGATTATTTGGCTTATTAGATTCAGGACGAATTGATACAATTGCAAATGAACTATCAGTTTCTCCGGAAAGAAAAAAGAAATATGATTTTTCAATTCCGTACGTGTATTCTGGTTCTGTATTCGCGGTGAAGAAAGATAATCATACCATTAAATCGCTAGAAGATTTAAAAGGTAAGACTGTAGGTGTCGGGCTTGGTACAGCTGGAGAGCAAGAATTAAAAGCATTAAATAAAAATAATGCTTTTACAATTAAAACGTTCTCAGAGGATCCGACAGCGGAATTGAATGAAGTAGGACTTGGACGCGTCGATGCCTATTATAATGATAAAGTTCAAGTAGAAACAACTATAACAAAGGCGAAATTGGACAACGTCAAAATAGGATTTGGCCCACTTGAATGGGGAGAGATTGCATTTCCATTTGCAAAAAAGAGTGAAAAGTTAGAAGATATAAATAAAGCGTTGAAAGAATTAGAGAAAGATGGCACATTAAGTGATATATCGAAAAAATGGCTAAAAGTTGATGCTACGAAAAAACAAAATTAAGGTGTATTCGTTGAATGGAGTTATCGCCTATCAACTGATATAAAAAATTAAAGGAAACTAGAGAGGAAGTTATTCATGGTACAAATTCATCCGAAAACACGTATTGGTCATGTTGAATTTAAAGTGAAAGATTTAGAGCGTCAAATTGCTTTTTATGAAAATGTTGTAGGCTTAGAGGTAATTAAGCAAGAGGGAAATAAAGCATATTTATCTGGAAAAGGTGGAAAGAACGCGTTACTTGTTCTTGAAAAGTTAGAGGACGGGGTACTGCAAGAACCGCGTACGACTGGTATATATCATGTAGCCTTTTTAGTTCCGACTCGTGAAGCTTTTGCTTCTACGCTATTTGGGGTTCTTCGTAATAAGAATGTAATTGACAGCCCGGCTGAGCAAGAAGGGCGTTATACATATTCAAATGAAATTTTACCAATTTCAAGGTTTAATAGTGCAAGTGATCATACATATAGCGAAGCTTTTTATTTGCAAGATTTAGAGGGGAATGGTATTGAAATTTATGCAGACCGTCCGCGCGATCAATGGGGAGAAGGGCCAGGAGGAAGTACACCACTTGATTTAAAAGAATTGGCAACACTCGTTGATTATGAGTTTGCTGGTTTGCCTGCTAATACTGTCGTTGGGCACGTACATTTACGAATAGCTGATGTAGAGAAATCACATGAATTTTATGTGGAAACAGTAGGTTTTGAAGTACAACAGCGTGAAGAGGATTGCTTATTTATTTCAGCAGGGGGATATCATCACCATATTGGTGCAAATACGTGGAACGGAGTAAACAATCCACACCCACCAGTACATGCAACTGGACTAAAGGTATATGCGATTGTACTACCGCATAAAGAAGCATTAGATGAAGTGAAAGAAAGATTAATAGAAAAACAACATGAAATAAATGAAACTACAAATGGGTTTGCGGTAGTAGATCCAAGTGGTATTACAGTGCAGTTTGAAATAAAAGCAGTATAAAAAAAGAAGCTAGAAAGTGTTTAATCACTTTCTAGCTTCTTTTTGATACGTAATCCAAGTAGCACAAGGGTTAAAAGGGAAGGATTTTAATATTTCCATTGCATATATACTAGTTGAATCGAATTCACCTTGAATGAAAGAATAGCCGTGTTTATTTGCATACATAATTTGTTCGAAAACGAGAATTTTTAGTAATGGTAAATTGTCTGTAGTGTGAGTTCCGCACCATCCTAGTTCTAACGTATTATCCTTTTCCGATGTATGGAGGAAAGAGTACCCAATAATTTCGTTCTCTTCACTTATAATTAGAAAGCTCCCATCTAATAACACGTCATCAGCTAAGATCTTTTTTTTCCAAGTTTCGAGAGGATATAAGGCAACGGGATTTGCTAAGTGGGTTTGCTTGTAAATGCCTTTTACTAAGTAGGCTAGTTTTTCTAGTAAGTTACTATTAGATACGATGTTTGATAAAGTTTGTAAATGATAATTTGAATTAGGAACTATATCGATAGGAACTATTTTTTGTAAGTCTAATATTGGCATATATGTTCTTCGGATTTCAATAAAATTATTTTGTTCATAATAAGCTTTTAAATGAGCTGACGTTTCCCATATAGAAGTTTGGAATGGTAAATTAAATTGTTCTCGTTTTTGAATCTCAGTAAATAAGAATTGTTCAATATGTAGCTCTGAATAGAAAGGGTTCGTGTATATTCGAAAGTATGTGCAGTATGGATGGAAGTTACTGTTCCAGGCGAAAAAGATACCCACTACATCTTTTTTATAGTAGGCAACATACGCGCAGTTTGTTTTATTGTTTCGTAATAAGTTAAGCAGAGAATATTCTTCGTTGTATAAATCAATTAGTTTTCTTACTTCTAATTCATTATTATCTCTATATCTTTCTAAGGAGAGATTACTTTCGTTTAATGAGTGATTCATAGCTCAATCCAATATCTTCTTACTACAATCCCATCTTCCTCAGTGAAATCATCATCACGAATCCCGCCGTTATGTAAAATTGTTTTTTCAGAAGCGGTATTCACTGCGTCGCAAACGACAAGTACTTTCGTGATGTCTAATTCCTTCGTTTTTTCTAATGATAATGCTAGTAACTTCGTAGCATAACCTTTTCTTCTTTCAGAAGGGCGAATGCCATAACCAATATGACCGCCAGCGTTAAATAGATGTTCAGTTAAACGATGACGTATATTAACAGCTCCGACAATTCTATTATTATCTGTAACGAGCCAATATGTAGAATCTGGTACCCAAGTTTCAGGGATATTTATTCCGTTATGCGCATCGAGAAGTTCTTGAACCATAGCTGGGAAGTTGGCAGGATTTTTTGTGATAACCCACGGGATCATTGTTTCACCGCTATCTTTCCATTCGTTATAGAAATCTAAGTATTCTTCTTGTAAATCAGTAGTAGGTGTAAGTAACGAGACGTTCATTGTTAGTAAGCTCCTTTATTTATGTAGTTTTTATAAAAAAATTATGACACAAAATGAAAGCGTTTTCTGAAATTTCTCAACCTAATTTCATGTAATTCACCTTTGTTTTTTTAGAAAATTAGTGGAGGTTTAAAATTAGAAGTTATTTATTTTATGTTAACATTTAAAATATTAACATAAAACGGTCGGAGTATTAAGTTTGTTTTAGTGGTATTCTTTCGTATCGATAAATGGATGTTTGTGATAATTTTTGTTTTATCTATCTATAATGAATGAAAGGGGGAAGTGCCCGTGAGTGTAGATTTTGATTTTATTATACGAATCGGTGTTGCTGGCTTGTTAGGAGCAATGATTGGTATTGAAAGAGAAATTCGATCGAAAGAAGCTGGATTAAAGACTCATTTCCTCGTAGCGGTAGGAAGTGCGTTAATAATGGTTGTTTCGAAATATGCCTTTTCAGATATTGTGTTTGAAGAGCATATGTCTCTAGACCCAAGTCGTATTGCAGCACAAGTCGTTAGTGGAGTTGGCTTTTTAGGTGCAGGCACAATTATTATTCAAAAGCAGGCGGTGAAAGGATTAACGACAGCGGCTGGTTTATGGGCCACAGCAGGAATTGGATTAGCAATTGGGGCTGGCATGTATGTAGTAGGGATTGGAGCGACGATTCTCGTTTTAATTGGTTTAGAAATTGTAAGTCGTATTTTTAAAGTGCAATTTTTATTTCCACAAAATATAACAGTGCAAATGTTTGTAAATAAACATGAAGCAGTACAACAAATATTAGAAACACTACAGGTGAAAGGTATTCCAATACTTTTATATGAAGTAGAAGCTTCACAGCAAGGTACAGAAACTGTTTATAAGGTAGGGATGCAACTGAAAAATATATCGTCAGAAGAAAAGAATGAGTTTATTCAGTATATGCAAACATTACCGGAAGTTACGTTTATAAAGTTAAAATCATAGTGTTGAAAACGAGGATAGATGTAGCAGGAATTTTGCTATTATCTATCTTTTTTTGATATAAAATGCACGGAAAGTCAAGCGTTAATTTTACATGGAATGGATACATGTGTGAACGTTACCTTATTTTTTCTCAATACAGGACAAAAAGTAAAAATAGTAAAATAATGGAGCGGGACACTAAAAATGTAAGGTAGGGGAGAGTATGAAAGGCTATTCAAAAAAAATGTTAGTAGGGGTAAGTTTTGCTAGTTTAATGTTAGGGAGTTTTCAAGGGGTAAGTTTGGCAGAAGATACTAAGGGAGAGCAAGTTTCTTATCGAAATGTGCTCAAAATGGAGCCAGTCGGTGTACAACTACCAGTACAAGAATTAGCTCATTCATCGAAAGTGCTCGAAAGCAAGTCTTTTGAGAAAAGGCTACAATTTGCCGATTTATCACAAAGACCGCCTGAGCTAAAAAAGGAAAGTAAGCAATTAGCTGTAGCGAAAACTTATACAATTGCTGAGTTAAATCAATTAAGCAATCAGCAGTTAGTAGATTTACTTGTAACAATTGATTGGGAGCAGATTACGGGGCTATTTCAGTTTAATACAGACAGTCTAGCATTCTATCAAAATGATAGTAGAATGCAGGCGATTATTGATAAATTGAAGCAGCAAGGACAAGCCTATACGAAGGATGATTCAAAAGGGATTGAGACATTAGTAGAGGTATTACGTTCAGGATTTTATTTAGGATTTTATAATTCGGAACTTAGTAAATTAAATGAACGAAGTTATCATAATAAATGCTTACCTGCATTAAAAGCGATGGCTAACAATTCAAATTTCAAGCTGGGTACATTAGAGCAAAATAGAGTGGTATCATCATACGGAAAGTTAATAGGAAACGCTTCGAGTGATGTGGAAACGATAACATCAGCTGCAAAAATTTTTAAACAATATAATGATAATTTTTCTACATTAGTAGATAATCTTTCAGCTGGAAATGCTATTTACGATATTATGCAAGGTGTTGACTACGACATTCAATCGTATTTGTACGATACGAGGAAAGCACCGAAAGATACAGTATGGTATCAGAAAATAGATAGTTATATTAATGAATTAAGTCGTTTTGCATTAATGGGAACGATTACAGCAAAAAACGGTTGGCTTATTAATAATGGCATTTATTATACAGGTAGACTCGGTACGTTCCATAGTACAGGAACGAAAGGGTTACAAGTTGTAACAGATGCGATGAAAATTTATCCGTATTTAGGGGAGCAATATTTCGTAGCTGCTGAGCAAATCGCAACGAATTATGGCGGAAAAGATGCAAATGGTAAAGTGGTGAATTTAGATCAAATAAGAGAAGATGGAAAGAAAAAATATTTGCCAAAAACGTATACGTTTGATGATGGGGCAATTGTTTTAAAAGCTGGAGATAAAGTGACAGAAGAAAAAGTAAAACGTTTATATTGGGCGGCAAAAGAAGTGAAGGCACAATTCCATCGTACGGTTGAAAGTGATCAACCTTTAGAAAAAGGAAATCCTGATGATGTATTAACGATGGTTATTTATAATAGCCCAGCAGAATATCAATTTAATCGTCAATTGTACGGATATGAAACGAATAACGGTGGTCTTTATATAGAAGGAACAGGTACGTTCTTTACTTATGAGCGTACGCCAGAAGAAAGTATTTATAGTTTAGAAGAATTATTCCGACACGAGTTCACACATTATTTACAAGGTAGATATGAAGTACCAGGGTTATGGGGACAAGGAAAAATATATGAAAATGAAAGATTATCTTGGTTTGAAGAAGGGAATGCTGAATTTTTTGCAGGGGCAACGAGAACGGATAATGTTGTACCGAGAAAGAGTATTATAGGAGGATTATCTTCAAATCCAGCAGAGCGTTATACGGCAGAGCGAACGTTAAATGCAAAGTATGGAACGTGGGATTTCTATAATTATTCCTTTGCTTTACAATCTTATATGTACAATAAGAGATATGATATGTTTGATAAAATACATGATCTTATTAGGAAAAATGATGTAACAGCATATGATGCATATCGCTCTACATTAAGTAAAGATGCGAATTTAAATAAAGATTATCAAGACTATATGCAAATGCTAGTTGATAATCGTGAGAAATATAACGTGCCATTAGTATCAGACGATTATTTAGCAAATCATGCACCGAAACCAGTTTCAGATATTGCGGCAGAAATAACGGCGGAAGCAAAATTGAAAAATGTATCAGTGAAGAAAAATAAATCACAGTTCTTTAATACATTCACACTACAAGGAACATATACAGGAACTGCAGCAAAAGGAGAATATGAAGACTGGAAAACAATTACACAAAACGTTAATGATACGTTAAAACGTTTAAGTGCAAAAGAATGGACAGGTTATAAAACAGTAACAGCATACTTCGTAAATTATCGCGTGAATGCATCAGGACAATTTGAATATGATGTTGTGTTCCACGGTATTAATACAGAAGAAGGTGCAGAGAATAAAGCGCCAGTTGCGGTTATAAACGGTCCGTATAGTGGAAATGTAAATGAAGCAATTTCATTTAAAAGCGACGGATCAAAAGATGAAGACGGGAAAATTATTTCATATAAATGGGAGTTTGGAGACGGTACTGTAAGTAATGAGCAAAATCCAACTCACGTATATATAAAAGAAGGAACGTATACGGCGAAATTAACGGTAACAGACGATAAAGGAGCAACTAATACTGCTACAGCGACTGTAACTGTTCAAAAGAAAGAAGATAACAGTGTAGAAAAAGAACCGAATAACTCATTCCAAACAGCAAACAAACTGCAGTTAAATCAAGTCTTACGTGCTAGTTTAGGAAATGGCGATACAAGTGATTTCTTTGAAATTAATGTGGAGACTGCTAAAAACCTTCAAATTAACGTAACGAATGAAAATAATATCGGAATGAACTGGGTACTTTATTCTGAAGCAGATTTAAATAATTATGTTACGTATGCTCAGCAGCAAGGGAATAAACTAGTAGGTAGTTACTACACGTATCCAGGGAAGTATTATTTACATGTGTATCAGTATGGCGGGGGGACAGGGAATTATACGGTGGAAGTGAAGTAGTAAAAAGGGAGTTGTCTTTTTCAATGAATGGCACAAGGTCTGTACTTTAATGGAAAAACAACTGTAGGAAATGTCTATAATGATAATAACAAATTAAGTGTCGAGAGATGTTATATTTACATTAAACAAATCTAATCAGTAAATGAGATAAAGTCGATGAACTAGTATTTCATCACGATGTAAGAAAAGTTATAAATATTAAGTGTTTTTAATTGAATTAAACTAAAGGATCAGAGTATATCTGTAACAATAGATAAGCCCTGATCCTTATTATTTTTAATTAACACACATGAATTTAAGATAATTAATAAGTAAGCTAGCGCTAGCGGGATTCTTAAAATTCATTTATGTAATTAACTAAACAGAAAATTTTTATCGCATTAGTAAGGGATACTAATAGAAAAGCGTGTCCCTTTACCTAAGTTACTCTCTATCTCTATATCTCCGTTTAATTCTTTAATAATACTATAAGCAATCATAGTACCAAGTCCAGTTCCTTTTTCTGTTGTTGAATAGAATGGCAAAGCAATTCGTTTTATTTGTTGAGATGACATCCCAATTCCTGAATCAATAATATCAATTATGATATTTCCTTTTACTTTTTGTATATTTATTTGTAATAATCCACCATTTTTCATAGCCTCAATTCCGTTTTGGATGATGTTGTTTAGACAGAGTTTGAATTTTTCGGGGTCCCCATTTATATAAAAGGAATCTGTACTATTTTGTTTGATTTCAACTTTGTATGATAGAGCGAGTGGTGAAATAGTATCTTTCACTTGATTTAAAATGTGATTAATATCTATTTTCTCTTTTAGGGTGTTCTGTGGTTTGGTTAAAGATAAATAGTTATTAATAGTAGATTGTATTTGCTGCATTTCAATTAACATGATTTCTAAGTATTGATCCTGAGATAGCTTAGAGGCATGTTTTTCATTTAATAATTGAGTGAATCCATGTACCGTGGTTAGTGGATTGTGGATTTCGTGTGCAATTGACGCTGCTAGTTCGCTAGCTATATAAAATTTTTCAGCTCGTTGTAGCTTTTCTTTCATTTTATATTTCTCAATCATTCCCTCTATTAAATAAACTGATAATAATACTGTGAAAATATTAATGATTATGTAATTTAATAAAAATTCTATGAGAGTAGAGTCTATTTTCCCTCCTGTATGTATTTGAGTTACAATACCGCAAATAGAAAGTGAAGTTGTACATACTAAAATAAGGAGTAAGCTTAATAATACTTTTTTTTCTTTAACATACATAGGTAATAAGTAACGAAAGAGCATTGTTATACCAAAAATAATAGTGAAGATAATAAATGATGGAAGAACGCCATTTCCGCCTAAGTAAAACCGATAAGAAAGATATAAAATTCCTATAAAAACAATGTTTTTTGTATTTCCATATAGAAAAACTAATATTATAGGAATAAAACGTAAATCATAAATAAATCCCACATGTAAATGAAAAGGAAAAGTCATACAAAAAATAATAGCAATGGAGGAAAGGATAGAAAATAACATATTATTACATGTTGTTTTTTCTTTAAACTCTAGCCAAAATACGTGATAGCTAAGGATACAAATTATTATAATAAAGGTATTTAATAAAAGAGTAGAAATTCCCATAGTTTTGCATCTCCGATAGTTTGTAAGTAGAATTATGTATGAGTTGGACATAGATGTTTAGTATTAGTAGACTTTTTATCTAAAAAAGGAAGGGTACTTGAAAAACATGCTGTTATATTACTCGTATTAAAATTGATAAGGAAAATAGAAAAAATCTATTTAAATTTATGTACATATGAAATTATAAACTAACTTTTGTATAGGTAAAATTTGGATTGAGTTACTGATAAAATAAGGTTTTTTAAGTATGAATATTCTGTGAAAATGATATGCGTGGTGACTCCTGTTTTGTAGCCTTCGTTATATTAACATGGAATATATCAAATTACAAAGTGAAATTTTAGAAAAATTTTATTAGTACATTTTATCTGAAATAGAAATGCTATTTATGTGAGTATTTTAGTACTTACTCGTATAAAACTTTGTTAGAAAAAGAATTTAAAATTTACATGTTTTTTATGAAGCGTAATATTGTAACTTTATCTATGTGGGTTTCTCAATAACTATTAAGGTGAAGAGTTAAGATATATAGGTTTATAGATATGAATTATTACATAAAAACGCACTTGGAAAAGGATGTATGATGGTAATTGAATACAAACATCAAGGGGGAACTTAAAATGAAGTTAAATAAACTAGTGCTTAGTTGTGGAGTAGTTTCAGCATTAACACTTGGTGTGTTAGGGAATAATACTTATGCTGAAGAAGTACACAAAACGAATGATCCAATTCATGTAGTTGAACATGTTTCTGCAGACTTATTATTAACCCAAACAATGGATTATAGTGGCGAGGCTGAAACTTCTTTCGTATATGATGGGAGTACTGACTTAAGCTTCTCTATGAAAAATAATGGTCAAAATACAATGGGATATAGTGTAAAAGGTCCAAATACAGAGCTAATTGTTGGTGGTTATATAAAACCTGGAGAACAACAAATTAATGTTACAAATGTACGGAATGCTTTATCTCCATTACCGAATGGAACATATAAAATTTACGTTTCAAATGATGATGGTTCTAAGGGGCAATTCCAAGTTTCAGTAAGATCTATGAATTAAATTTAAAACGCTTTGCTTTTAAGTTAATTTAATCTTTACTTATTGGAAAGAAGCTAAATTGAATTGAGAATTACCGATAAAAATGAAAACGAGCACCTTATCTAATTGTGAGAGGCTGTTCGTTTTTTGCTATTAAACAGAAAACAATTATAAATACATTTTGATATTTCCATTGCTAACCTACTAGATTGTGTCAACGAGAGAATGTCTACTATAAAAGATATCAAAATAAAGATGATGTAACATTCCGCTAAATTATATGGGGAAATAGAAAAACCACTCTTATATGAGTGGTTTTTAGTAATTATTTTTAGGTTATACATTTAAAATTAGGCTAAGTTATAGAAATAATAAACATTTAATCCGTTGTTATTATTTTGGTTCTGGATAATGATTGTAGTATGAGATTCTAATAAATTCTTGATAGACATTTGTTAATTTAGCATCTCTAAGAGCATCGTTGAATTTTTGCATACGTACACTACCTTGAGCGTAGCCTCCACCAGGAGTATAAGGGTTTCTAGCTTCAAAGTCATCCAAAAATACTTTTAATTTTTTATAGTCTTGAGATTGATAGAAAGCCACGGCCTCTTCAGGAGTAACATCAAAGTAAGAGGATGATGTTGAGTTATAAGAAGCTGCTTGAGCAGTAGGTACCTCTAGCATAGTTGCAGCTCCACCGAACATAGTAAGCGCCATAGAAGATACAATAATTTTTTTAAACATAATAAAACCTCCATGTAGAATATTGGATTAACAGTAACCCTGTAATCATTATAGTTACATTGAAAATGATTATCAAATGCAATGTTGCATAATGTATCCCGCTATTTGTGGGCAGTAAGACTCACGCCCAAAAATTCAATGAAAGTAAAGAAGTTAGATGGGGATCGAGCTGAATAAAGTTTTACTTTATTCTTTAAATGAGGAGTCACCCTTATATCTCAATGAAGGAGCGTAATAGAGAATTAATAGATTAAAAGAGGTGTATAAATTACTCGGATTAACCAGAAAATGAAAAGGCTATTTTTAATAGTGGGAAAGCTTAATAACTGAAGTGAAGGAATTGCTATTTATATATTTAACATACATATTTGTCTTTTAACTTGTAGGCGTGTTTTAGAATTTGTATATAGTAAATTCGTTAAAAAACTTGATAAATAATAAAATGTGTAAATTTTTTGACTATTTAATTAAAATTATTTAATATTTGTAATTTATTGTTTTATAATGATAATCGGGTCGATCGTGAATGTTTTAGATATTGCGATATATACTCGGATTAATTTATTCTAGGGAGGTTACAAAATTGGGTAAGAGAGTCATTATAAGAGTTTTTACATTATTATCAGTACTGGCATTATTCCTTAATGTATTTTTACCTAGGGCTAGTGCAGAGGTTATGACGCATGAGAAATATTCAATGGACTGGAGTTATAGTAATAGTCTAGGTAAGTACATTCGCACTGAAATGATTAAAAATTCAAGTGGTCAAATTGCTTATTGCTTAACTCTTGGATTAAAATCACCAAATGGTGAAGATCTTCCTGAAATGGGGAAAACAGATAATGTAGTATATAGAGTCTTATTAAATGGTTTCCCACAAAAAAGTGCTGAACAGCTGGGAGTAGCTAATAAAAATGAAGCGCATTATGCAACGCAACTTGCGGTTTGGAATGCATTAGGTCAACTCGATGTAAATGAATTAAAACATGAGAATAAAAATGTTGAAAAAGCAGCTAAGGCTATTATTAGTAATGCTAACAATAGTGAAGAGACTCAAGATGTTTTTATGAATGTGATTCCTGCTGAAAAGCAAAAAGCAGAATTAAAGGGTGAATTCTTCGAAACAAATCTATATTCAGTACAAACAAATGCTAAGAGTGGTTCTTATAAGGTAGTAGCGAAAAATGCACCTAATGGAGTTAGAATTGTTAGTGAAAATGGAGAAGTGAAAGATCAGCTTTCAGTTGGAGAAAAATTTCGTATCCAAATTCCTAAGAATACAAAAACGGGTGAATTTAATTTAAGTGTAGCTGCTAATTTAACTAAAGTTCAAGCAATTGCTTACCGTGGTACGGATACTGTTCAGAACGCTACAGTATTATTAGAAAGAAATGAAGAAAAGCTTAGTAGTGATCTTGCAGTAAATTGGGAAGCAGCTGGTTCTTTAAAAATTAAAAAGGTTGGAGAAAATGGAGAAGTTTTAGCTGGTGCAGTATTTGAGGTCTTTAATGCAAATAATGAATCAGTTGGAAAAATCACGACTGGTGCTGATGGTATGGCAGAATTAAACAACTTACCAATTGGTACTTACACATTAAAAGAAATTAAAGCACCAACAGGCTATGTTTCAGATGATAAACCACAAACTATTGAAGTTAAGACAGGAGAAACAGGAGCTGTCCAAATAGTAAATAACAAAGTAAAAGGTAACATCGAAATTAAAAAGCTCAGTGATTCAGGAAAGGTTTTACCAAATGTTGAATTCACAGTCTTTACTGAAGATGGAAAAGAAGTGCAAAAAGTAGTAACAAAAGAAAATGGAATTGCAAACGTTGAAGGTCTTACGTATGGTAAGTATTATTTCTTAGAGACAAAAACACCTAATGGATATATTGGAAATAAAACAAAGTATCCTTTTGAAATTAAAGAGCACAATAAAACACTTACTTTTACAGTGGAAAATACCGAAGTGAAAGGTAGTGTAAAATTACTAAAAGTAGATAATGAAGATATTAGCAAAAAATTAGAAGGTGCAGTATTTGAATTGAAAGATGAAAGTGGAAAAGTAGTTGGGGAATATAAGACAGATAAAAATGGCGAGATTAACGTCAAAGATTTAGCGTATGGTAAATATTCATTTGTAGAAAAGGCTTCTCCACATGGTTACGTTCTTGTTAAAGAACCAATTATGTTCGAAATAAAGGAACATGGGAAGATTATTGAGTTATTGGCAGTTAATCATCTTATCAAAGGTGATCTAGAAATTACAAAGGTAGATGTAGCTGATGGAAATAACAAGCTTCCAAATGCAGAATTTACGATTTATAACGAAACAGGAAAAGAAGTAGTAAAAGGAAAAACAGACGATAAAGGAATCGCTAAATTTGAAAAATTACCATTTGGAAAATACACATATAAAGAAACTGTTGCACCAAAAGGTTATGTATTAAATGAAGAAACGTTCTCTTTTGAAATTAAAGAGAATGGTCAAATCATTAAACACATTGTCAAAGATGAAAAGATTCCTTCAATAAAAACAACAGCTACTGATAAAACAGATGGCACAAAAGAAATGCACACGTCTAAGTCTGTAACAATCCAAGATAAAGTGGAATACAAAGACCTACAAGTAGGTAAAGAATACACTTTAAAAGGTAAATTAATGAATAAAGAGACTAATAAACCATTAGTTGTAAATGGTAAAGAAGTAACAGCTGAAACGAAGTTTACACCAAAAGAAGCAAATGGCTCTATTACATTAGACTTCACATTTGATGCAACTGGTTTAGAAGAAAAAGAGGTAGTAGTATTCGAAGAGTTATTGAAAGAAGGAAAAACTGTTACAACACATGCTGATATCAATGATAAAGGTCAAACAGTTAAGTTCGTTAAGCCATCAGTAAAAACGACAGCAACAAACAAAGCTGATGGTGGAAAAGAGATTCATTCAAAGGATTCTATCACTATTCAAGACAAAGTGGAGTATACTAACTTAGTTGTAGGTAAAGAGTACACTGTAAAAGGTAAACTAATGAACAAAGCTATTAACAAACCATTATTAATTGATGGAAAAGAAGTAACAGCTGAAACGAAGTTTACTGCAAAAGAAAAGAACGGTTTTGTAACATTAGACTTTACTTTTGTTGGTGCTGAACAGCAAGGAAGAGAAGTAGTCGTGTTTGAAGACTTATTACATGAAGGGCAAGTAATTACAACGCATGCTGACATTAACGATGTAGGTCAAACAGTTCGATTTGTAGAACCTTCTATTAAAACGACAGCTATAAACAAAGCTGATGGTTCTAAAGAGTTAGACGCTTCTAAATCTGTAACAATCCAAGATAAAGTGGAATACAAAGACTTAATCGTGGGTAAAGAGTATGTTGTAAAAGGTAAACTAATGGATAAAGCAACAAACAAGCCATTATTAGTTGATGGTAAAGAAGTAACAGTAGAATCTAAGTTTATTGCTAAAGAGAAGAATGGTTCTATCACACTAGATTTCACATTTAATGCTTCTGCATTACAAGGTAAAGAAGTAGTAGTGTTTGAAGAACTGTATCAAGATAATATATTAGTAGCTATTCACGCTGAAATTGAAGATAAGGGACAAACAGTGAAATTTAAAGAGGTAAAGCCGGAACAACCTAAACCAGAACAGCCAAATTCAGATAAAAATACTCCAACACCAGAGCAGCCTAACGAGCAAGTAAAAGAACAACCACAACCTAAGCAAGAAATTCAATCTAAAATTGGATGGTTACCGCAAACAGGTACTAATCTTACAAGTTGGATCTCTATGGCTGCAGGCGCATTACTGTTAATTGTTGGTGGAGTGATTTTCTTAAAACGTAAAAATGCATAGAAATTAAAAAATAAGCACATCTGTTTTTATAACAAGATGTGCTTATTTTTATCATTTTAGCCAAGAAGACTCCTATATTTAAGCGTGAATGGCATTTAAAATAGCAAATTTATTTGTAGTAAATAATACATAATTTTGTTTTACTGTTTTAATTAAAATACGGTCTGTTGTTCCATAAGCTGTTCCAATACGTATGACATCTACTTCCTCAACACCAGCATAGGTAGCATCTTCGGTAATCTCAATCACATCACGTAATGGAATTGTAATCTCCGCCAATTGCCATGAAATAATTAACTCTTCATTTGGTTTTTTTTACATTAATGCCTAGCATTATACCAAGACCCTTCAATAATAATACGCTACACTTCTGATCTTATTATATAAATTTTTAGATTTTTTATCTATATGTAGGAATAGAATTTATTTATATTTGTGAGCATCTTAATGATGTCAAACAAATAGAAGGATATACAGTCTTTCTATTAAGAAATATGGTAAGAACAAAAGTTCACTTCAAATTAATATGAATTTGATATGGTTGAGATATTATGAACGAGAAATAGTAAGAGTTGCAGGAAGGAAATGAATAATGAGACTTAAATTAGTAGGGATTTTCATTTGTGTAATTATGATGTTAGGTATCTTTATAATTTACACCAATCAATCTATTGGTAAAGAACCAGATAAGACGAACTATGAATCTCGTGAAAACTCCATAAATAAAGAGAAAGATAGTAGAGGAAAAGGGCAATCAAAATACAATGAAAGTTCTTTTGCTAGTATACAGGCTGTAGTTAATAAGGAATATGGATTACCCGAAGACTATAAACCAGAGGATTTAGTTGTACCAAATGTACCATTCTCATTTAGTGGAACGGTAGAAAAGAGCCACCTCCGTAAAGAGGCGGCAGAAGCACTGGAAAAGTTATTTGATTTAGCAAAGCAGGAGGGGATTCAGTTAAATGCTGTTTCGGGATTTCGTTCCTATGACTATCAACAACGACTGTATGCAAACAATGTGAAAAGAAAAGGACAAGAGCATACGGATCGCTTCTCGGCAAAACCAGGACATAGCGAACATCAAACAGGGTTAACAATGGACGTTTCTTCTAAAAGTGCGAACAATGAACTAGAGTTATCCTTTGCTAATACGAAGGAAGGAAAATGGCTGAAAGAAAACGCGCATCGCGCAGGGTTTATCATTCGTTATCCTAAGGGAAAGGAAAGTATTACAGGTTATGCCTATGAACCTTGGCATATTCGCTATGTAGGAGATATTGCTGAAAATATATATAAACAAAAGCAGACTTTAGAAGAATACATGAATCTATGAAAATAGAATTGAAGAATTAAACTGGCTATCAATAGACGTGAGATTGTAAAAGGCAGGGGATATAAATTAAGGTGTTTTTTAATTTTTTGGTGAAGAGGGAAGGTATCCCTCTTCTTTTTTCAGTCCTTGTAAAATTTGAGGATGTCTTAAGGGAGTGAAAAGATGGATTGTGTGAGTGTATTAATAAAGGCTACTTTAGGTGGCTTCTAGAGATGTTTTTTGAGGAAATACTAGTATTCATTGCAGCAATCGCCTATATTATAGGAGCATTCACGTTGGGATATAACAGAGAATTATAGAGTAAAGTAGGATTCAAAAGCATTGTTGAAAATGCGGTGGTTATAAGTTATTTTCCTATTAAAATAATTAGTCTTTGTTCAAAATTTAAGATTGTTATTTTATTATATCTAGTAACTATTTATAATATTTAATAATTACTTGGTTTACTATTAAGGTGGTTATCTTACAAAATTGTAAGGTTATTTTAATTGACACTCGTATGTATAAGTAACTATACTGGTTACACGATGTTGGTGAGTATATTTAATAATCTCTATCTATAAGTGTATGTCCGAGGATTATTTTTAGAGTAATAGTTCGATTTTAAATTCGTTATCCGTTATATATTAATATTAACGAATTAATCTATTCTTTATTCAAGGTCGTATTATTTAAAGATTAATTATAAATGATATATTTACCAAATTGTAATAACTTGATAGAGGTGTTCATTTTGAAATACAAATTAATTGCTACAGGAATTCTTGCTGGAAGTTTATTATCCTACTCATCTAATACATTTGCAAATACTCATAAGTTCCCAGATGTTCCTGCATGGGCGGACAAATCCGTTAATTATTTAGTTGATAAACAGGTATTGAATGGCTATCCAGACGGAACTTTCGGTTCAAATGACTCATTAGACAGAGCTTCAGCTACAAAAATTATGACAAAAGTTTTAGGTATACAAATTGACTCTAATGCAAAACCATCATTTACAGATTCACAAAACCACTGGGCTACTCCGTATATTGCTGCTGCTGAAAAAGCTGGTATTGTTAAAGGTGAGGGTAATGGAATCTTCAATCCATCCGGAAAAGTAACTCGCGCTGCTATGGCTACGATGCTAGTAAATGCATATAAACTACAAAGCACACCAAATCATAACGAGCAGGTTAAATTTGAAGATTTAAAAGGCCATTGGGGAGAAAAATATGCCAATATTTTAATCGGTTTGAAAATTTCTAATGGTACTGAGAACGGTTGGCAACCAAATAGATTTATAACACGTGCTGAAGCTGCTCAACTTACTGCAAAAACAGATATGATGCAACATCGTCCAAAAAACCCATTAGAAAGCAAAATAATCATTATTGATCCTGGACATGGTGGCGAAGATCCTGGGAAATCCACAAAGGGATTACCTGAAAGTAAGATTGTACTAGACACTTCTTTACGTCTACAACAATTACTTGAAAAGCATACACCATTTACAGTTTTATTAACTCGTCAATCTGATAATAGACCAGGACATGATCAAAAAAGTTCTTTACAGGAACGTGTTAAATTTGCTAAGAAAAATCAGGGTGATATCTTTATAAGCGTACATGCAAATGCTTTTAATGGTAATGCAAAAGGGACAGAAACATATTACTATAAATCTTCTAAATCCGAAAAAACAAATCCTCATGTGGAAGAAAGTCGTGTTTTAGCGGAAAAAATTCAAACACGTTTAGTAGAGGCACTTCAAACACGAGATAGAGGAGTTAAACATGGAGACCTTCATGTTATAAGAGAAAATGACATGCCAGCTGTGTTGACGGAACTGGCGTTTATAGATAATGGTATTGATTACAGTAAATTATCTACGGAAAATGGCAGACAAATTGCAGCAGAAGCCATTTATGAAGGAATTTTAGATTATTATGAATGGAAAGGAAATAATGTATCTGAATATAGGCTGTAATAAGTAATTGAAAATATAGTAATTCTCGAAATGAAGAATTCTATAATTTTTTTGCAGTTTTTCAAACAACAATTTTAAATTTGTATTTAAAATTGTTGTTTGAATCGTTATTTTATGTTTTAATAATGTTGATAATAGTTATCAATAATAGTGAGAGGAAGATTAGTGAAACATGTGTTTTTAGTTAGTGTCATAAAAGTTAATGAATTTCTATATTGTATGGCTATGAATCTATCTCTATTTTTGTGAACTAGAAATAATATATTTATATCTTTTAAATGTTTAAGAAGGAGTGGCTGTCTGTATGAAAAAAGCAAAAGAAATAGCTAAATGCGTTGCGGTAGTGTCCGTTATTATGTCTGGATCATTTGGTTTACAAGCAACATCTGCATTTGCAGATTCTAAAGGAACTGTGGAAAATCTTCAAAATGGTGGGAAGGTCTATAATAGTTTTAAAACTACTTATGACATGAAGCAGAATATCAAAAATTCAATAAAAGTTTCTTTTATTGAGGATCCTTACGCAGATAAAAAGATTGCAATTGTTACCACTGATGGTAGTAATATAGATGCTAAATATACAATTAATAGCGGATACTATAACGCAGGTTTAAAATGGCCATCAGCCTATCATACTGAAGCAGAAATAACAAGTGGTGATAGTGCTCAATTCCATAAAGCTGCCCCAGTTAATACAATGACTTCAGCAAAGGTCACTTCTGAGGTAGGGTATACACTTGGTGGAAGTGTTAAAGTAGGAGTAAATGATAAAGGGCCAAATGCCGATGCAAGTATCACAGGTAGCTTTGCTTGGAAAGAAAGTGTATCTTATGATCAAGTAGATTATAAAACGGTATTAGAGACTCACACAGATAAAAAATTAAATTGGAAAGTAGGATTCCAATCATTTAATTTCCCAGAGTGGGGAATTTATAATCGTGATTCATTCAATACTTTCTATGGTAATCAACTATTTATGAAATCACGTAGTTATAATGAAGGAACGAATAATTTTGTTTCAAAAGATACAGTACCAGCTTTAACAGGATATGGTTTTTCTCCAAACGTAGTAGCGGTTATTACTGCTGATAAAACAGAAACTACATCAGATTTAAAAATAACAAATCGTAGAATTTCAGATCAGTACAATATCGAATGGGTAAGTTCAAAATGGTGGGGAACAAATAATAAAGATACATATAATGAATTCTTTACGAACCACTATAAATTAGACTGGAAAAATCATCAAGTTACTCTTGATAACCAAAAAGCCCTTGAAGAACAAATGAATAGTATCAACAGCGTGAATGATAAACTTAACAAAGGAAAAGGGAAATTATCTCTTTCAATGAATGGAAATCAACTCAAAGCTACGTCTAGCAATGCTGGTTATGGTATCAGTTACGAAGATAAAAATTGGGGTATCTTTGTAAATGGTGAAAAGGTCTATACTTTTAATGAAAAATCAACTGTAGGCAATATATCTAATGATATTAACAAATTAAACATTAAAGGACCTTATATCGAGATTAAACAGATTTAGTCAGAAAATGATGGACGATTGATGGATAATTATCTCATCAAGATACGAGTATACTAGTTTATCCCGCATTAACGGGCAGCCCGATTGGTTCACCTAATAATCAGTGGGGGATGAACAAAACCCCCACTGATTAAAGTTTCACTTTATT
>NZ_JBMDKC010000319.1:0-503 GCF_057809515.1 Bacillus sp. FG16 | reverse complement strand
TGAATCCACAAGGCGGGAAAGTTGCACGTGTGAATGCAGTTTCACCGTATATTGAATCAGGAAATGTATACTTACCGAGGCAAGCACCTTGGGTGCATGATTTTGTGGAAGAATGTGCTTCTTTTCCAAATGGAAAAAATGACGATCAAACGGACGCGATGTCACAAGCGCTGAATCGATTTATTTATTATCATGCGAATGAAAAGTTTGTTCCATCAGAACCGGTGACACTAGAGGAGAAAGTGCATCGCCACATCATTAGACTATCAAGAGGAAGAAGGAAAGGAGGACAACTACAATGACGTATGTTGTCTTTTTTGTATTGGTCGCGGTTATTATCTTTCTAGGTGCATTTGCATACAAAATAGAACACGTACACCAGAAAGAACGTGATGTGTGGAAACAAGAACGAAAAGAATTGTATGATCGTATCCAAGCGCCATCCTTTGCGGAATACAAGCAGGGGGAAGTGAAGATGGTGAAGGCGCAAAAAGAAGACAAGC
>NZ_JBMDKC010000318.1:0-504 GCF_057809515.1 Bacillus sp. FG16 | reverse complement strand
GATCGATGCGAGATGACGAAAGAAAAATTAGCTGATGTGCTGTGGAAGACTCTGGTTAAAGGAGCAACCACAAGCGATAAGAATAAAAAAGAAGAAGTGTATCATATTGAACTGCAAATAATGAATAAAAAAAATGATTGTTAGCATTGTGCTGACAATCATTCATTCATCTACGTCTAAGGCTGCTTGCATCATTTTATAAAGCATTTCTTGTTCCTGTTTTGGTTTCTGTTCTAGTTTTTGTAATAGAATATCAAATTTCTTACGCAAATCGGAATATTGTTGACTACTTAAGTGTGGATCATCTGAAAGTCCTAATAAATAATCCGTAGTTACATGTAATACTTTTGCTAGTTTCGTTATAGACTCCCTGGATGGAGTCTTTTTATTACTTTCAAACCGTGAAATGGTAGCTTTCGTTAGATCAGTTAGTTCAGCTAATGCTTGTTGGGTTAAGTTGTTCTCTATTCTTAATTGTTTTAACCGTTCATTAAACATGTATTT
>NZ_JBMDKC010000317.1:0-507 GCF_057809515.1 Bacillus sp. FG16 | reverse complement strand
GCTATGTAACAAAAGAAAAGCGTGCATCCAAAGAACAAGGGAATATGTCAAATTGCTATTGCATCAACGATGTTCACCAGTTGAACCAGGGAGTTCAGGAAATGAATGGAGCTTGTTCAGGAGATGAACGAAGGCTTGTTCATGAGGTGAGCACTAACAATACTAATATTAACAATACTAAGTTAACAAGATATATACTGTCCGAAACGGAAGAGGAAACGCCATCTGAGAAAGCAATCGTCCAACAGCAAGAGGAGAAAGAAGCGTGTGAATCCATCTTCCAACACTGGAACGAAAAAGAGATTATCGAACACCGTGTACTGACGCAGAAGACACTATCCAAAATCAAAGCAAGATTAAACACCTTCGGTGTAGAGGAGTTACAGCAAGCCATTGATCATTATCACACCGTGTTAACGAGACCAGAATACTTTTGGGAGTACAGGTGGTCCCTGCAAGAGTTCTTACGAAGTGATGAAAACGTAGAAAAGTTCTTGAATACAGCGT
>NZ_JBMDKC010000316.1:0-510 GCF_057809515.1 Bacillus sp. FG16 | reverse complement strand
GTGTACATGAGAAAGTACCCTAAAAAGAGAATGAGGCGAAAGAAAATGACAAATATTTTTTACATGGAGCTCAATGATCTTGATCATGAACTCGAACGAAGTGCGGAAATACTGAGGGTATTGGCACATCCTGTCCGTCTACAAATTGTACATCAATTAGTCAGGAAACAGACTTTAAATGTGACCGAATTACAACAGATTTTGAAATTGCCGCAATCTACGGTTTCACAACATCTTCATAAAATGAGAAATCATAAAGTGTTATCACATGAACGCAAAGGAACAGAAGTATTTTATCGAGTGGACGATAAACAAGTGAAACAAGCGCTTTACGTACTGATGGGCTAAACAGCTAGTTTCGTGTATCTGCCTAGTTATGTACGGATATAAAAATAAAACGAGAAGAGGGGGCTTCTATGGGTGGAAATTTATATTACACGTATATCACAATAAAAGAAATCATTTTTATCCATGCCTATGTGACAGGGAAAGAAATTCCCTCTTCACAAG
>NZ_JBMDKC010000315.1:0-517 GCF_057809515.1 Bacillus sp. FG16 | reverse complement strand
CAGCGTACATCAATCAACCTGAGAAAACAAAAGAAACATTTTTACAACGACAAATCCCAAATACATCTGAAATGAAGGTATATAAAAGCGGAGATCAAGGGCGTATTACATATGATGGACACATTGAATTTTTAGGACGTCAGGATAAGCAAATAAAAATAAGAGGCTATCGAATTGAATTAGAAGAAATAGAAGAACGATTGTTACAACATCCCTCCATTCAGCAGGTAGTTGTTATGGTATATCAAAATGAGAATGAACAACCACAATTACTTGCGTTTTATAAAGCGATAGAAAATAAAAATATAAGTACAAGAGAATTACAAGCGTTTCTTTCGAAATCATTACCTGATTTTATGATACCAAGTACGATTCAATGTGTAGAAGATTTCCCGTTAACACCGAGTGGGAAAATAGATCAGAAATCCTTACTAGCTGTATTTCAAGCTAGAGAGATACATCAAGATGCAATCATTGTACCACCTCATACACATACAGAAAAACAATTGCAGCAAAT
>NZ_JBMDKC010000314.1:0-520 GCF_057809515.1 Bacillus sp. FG16 | reverse complement strand
CTCTACAGTACATATGAAGTTTGGGATCTTAATTCAAGTCTTTTCACAGAAAAAGCGTTTATAGGACAATCTGAAGGGAGTGTTGCAAATGAAGTGGTATACAAAACCATTCTCTTTATATCCATTGGTTGTATCGACATAATTAAAATTGAAAAATATAATGCTAATTAGATCATTCATCTATTGTTGTTCATTTTTAATTTCATTTCTCTCAATTAAAATCTCTTTTAAAATTAACCTTAATACGTAAAAAATTTTGTTATAACTTAGGTTAACCTAGTTAATATGGGTTAACTCATGTGAATCAAATAAAAGACTATTTCAGGTAGAAACCAAAACAGAACAAATTCAATGAAGAAATTCGAACTGTATATAAGTTTGGCTTTTTTAAATAAAAATCACAAATATGGGTTTCTTTGCCCAACCCCCGAAAAGGGGGAATAATACAAAATATACCAATTTCACCTTATTCTTCAATGATTTTCTCAGGTATTAACTGATTTAACATTTCTTCTTCATT
>NZ_JBMDKC010000313.1:0-521 GCF_057809515.1 Bacillus sp. FG16 | reverse complement strand
GCAAGAGACAAACCAACTTTATTTCGCTCTATTGCTTGCATCGATTTAAAAGTATTTTTCACAATGCTTTCAAATGGATCAATGACATTTCGGCTCGAACCTTCTATACGCTTAACTGGATTGGTTAAATCTACAAATCCTTTTCCGCCTCCGAATCCTTCCCCCACCCCCTCTTCATCAAAGTAACGGTTAAATGGCATGTAGTTTGGATGCTTTTCCCGCATGGCAGCTACTGCATCCTTCGATAACATATTTCCTTCCACCAACATATCTAACAAGGAATCGTTATACGCTTTGATTTTTTGATGCGCATCACGAACTTCAGGTGTATCAAATTTCGTAATCGTTTTTTCAATTTCTTCCGGAGTGAACCCTGTTTTAATACCTTGCTTCTCCAAATCCTGTGCATGAATGGCAGTCACATAATCCCGAATATCCGCCATATCAACCTTGGAATCTCCAAAAATCGTACGGAACTCTTCCACCTTCATTTGCGCCTTTTTCGGTGTTCCTGCCGCAAG
>NZ_JBMDKC010000312.1:0-523 GCF_057809515.1 Bacillus sp. FG16 | reverse complement strand
TTCGCTTTTCTCGCAACTTTTACAAAAACAATTATTGTCCACTCTATCGCTACCTTCTTCTTTTTCAGAATACTTTCGGCGTATTCGTATTTTAGATGCCACTACATTTCAAGTTTCCGATCAACTCGCAGCTGTTTATCCTGGTTCAGGTGGAAGTGGGAAAGCTTCTGGGGTAAAAATACAATTAGAATATGATTTGTTAAGTGGTCAGTTTTTACATGTTGCATTGGGGCCTGCGAAAGAAAATGATGTGAATTATGGAAAGGTAGTTCAACCTACCGTAGATTTACAAGACCTCTGTATAAGGGATTTAGGGTATTTTAGTTTGGGAGATCTAGATGCGATTCAACAAAACGGGGCTTACTATCTATCTCGACTCAAAATGAATACCAAACTGTTTCAAAAAAATGAAGAGGTCCTTACTTTTAAAAATGGCGCAAGTAAGAAAAAATATCAATATACGATGATTGATTTAGAAGCGATTATGGAAAATCTACAACCAGGTGAATTGTATGAAATTCCT
>NZ_JBMDKC010000311.1:0-527 GCF_057809515.1 Bacillus sp. FG16 | reverse complement strand
TAGTCCTTTTTCAATGTAATCTCTTACTTCTTCATAATGACTTAAGCGGAAATGTTCTCTTGCCAATAAGTAATTTGTTTTAATATGGTGATCTTCTCGGAAAACCTCAGACAGATATCGTATCGCTAGTTCTGAAAGATCTTGATCGGCATATAACAAACCTAAGTTATGTCGTACTTTTAAAATTGATGCATGTTCATCTGCTTTTGTGAAAGTATCTAACGCTGAGATTAAGTATTCTTCTGCTAACTCAAACTGTCCTAACGTTATACAAGACATTCCTAACGTGTTTTTGCATGCTCCCGTTTTAACCTCATACCCTTTATTTTTTGAAAAAAACTCCTGGGCTTTTGTAGCGTAATGAATAGCTAACAAAGGCTGAGATAAATAATAATGAAATAGAGATACACGATAATTAAACTCAGCTTTTTCAGCTTCATCAGGAACTGCTATAAGTAATTTTTCAGCTAGCTCATAGTGTTTCTTTGCATCGCTGTAATTTCCTACTTCCGTAGCATAAATAAATG
>NZ_JBMDKC010000310.1:0-537 GCF_057809515.1 Bacillus sp. FG16 | reverse complement strand
CATTCTGCATTACATGTGAAGCGTCAAATGAGACGAACAGTAATACACCGCTCGGTGTTTCAACTCTTCGTACGTGTATAACCTTTGTTTCTTAAATAATTTCGGATGTTTCTGTCTATAGTATTGGAACAATTCTTCCCCATTTTGCCGTATGCGATACCGACGTGTTTCTCTAATTGTACCTGGGATTTCTTCAGAATCAAATTGTTCTAGAATTTGTAATGCTTGCGAAGAGGGAATTTCTTTCCCTGTCACATAGGTATGAATAAAAATAAGTTCCTTTATTGTGATATGCACGTAATATGAATTTACACCCATAGAAAAATTCCCTTCTTCTTCTATTTTTGTATCTATACATAACTAGGCAGCTATCTATTTATCTTATCAGTATGTAAACCGTTTGTTTCACTTTTTCATCATCCACTCGATAAAATACTTCTGTTCCTTTGCGTTCATGTGCTAACACTTTATGACTTCTCATTTTATGAAGATGTTGTGAAACCGTAGATTGCGGTAATGTTAAAATCTGTTGTAATT
>NZ_JBMDKC010000031.1:0-57281 GCF_057809515.1 Bacillus sp. FG16 | reverse complement strand
TATCAAGCTGCCTAATGAAATAACCGTGTCTAACTTTTAGGGGTCACTTCATTTTGAATTGCTCTTTTTTTAAAACGTCTATGAATACGGTAAATGAAATTTTTTATTGTCTTATTACGCCGTTTTCAACACTTTAATACCTTTTACGATATTCCAAATGAAATAGTAAATTCCTACAAGAATGAACACTGCATATGTGATAATCATTCCAATTTCAGCACCGTCAGATTGATTAAAACCTAAGCCGTACATGCCTGATACTGCTAGTCCTCCAAATAAGATTGCGTATGGGAAAACATGTGACCAAAATGCTTTTTTCGCGTGATATTTCACTTCATCTTCTGCAACAAAGTACACGATAATTGGTAGTAAAAATGGTGCAAAAAAGATACTAAAGTAACATAACGAAGATAAAATATTATTTCCTTTCATCCGATTCACCTCTAAATAGTTTTTGTTACCTTCATTATGTCAGGAAACCATTCTAGAAACTATCGCTTTACCTTTCACTAACGTGACATATTTGTAAGATTTTCCTCAAATTAAATCCCGTCTGAATTTTCAGGCGGGATCACTTTCACTATATTCGATTCATAAACCAATACTGTGTAATTGCTAAATATTCTCGTACATTCGATGGAATGATGATTGGTTTCGGTGTTTTTGCCGGAAGACCTTCTAATTGTAAGCCTTGTTTGGCCGCTATTTTTTTCGCTCTAAACATATGAAAATCGTTTGTTACGATCATACCTTTTTTCATATCGGCTGGAATTAACGGTTTTGAGAATGTAATATTCTCATCTGTACTCGTAGATTTGTCCTCCATTATAATACGGTCTTCTGCGATGTTTTGTTTTATTAGTCCTTGTTTCATTGCTAATGCTTCTGAAATGTCTTCACCTTTTCCTTGTCCTCCAGATACAATAGCGATTGTTTTCTCATGTGATTTTAAATATTCAGCTGCTTTATCAATACGATATTGCAATGAATAAGATGGTTTCGTTCCATTTACTTTCGATCCTAGTACAATTATGTACTCAGCATCGTAGGTTGCATTCATATGTCCATGCTTATAAATGTGATATTGTAAAAACCCCGCATATACGGCGCAAATCATTATAACAACTAAAATGCACTTTATTATTCTCTTCTTTCTCATACTCATATACTCCTATTTTCTTTTACTTCCTTCATGATAATATCCATTTATTTGTTTGTATACAGACAAATTCCAATAAACCCTAATTTATCCTCTGAAAGGTAATATTTATATTACTTTCGGGAATAGTAAGTACAACTTTACACGAAGGAGTGTCTCTATTGCTTCTCTTTTTATGTAACGTGTCGTTCTTTTTCATCTTATTTTTACTATCGCTTAAGTTACTCGGTAAATCCGCGTTAGCGCAACTAACTCCTCATGATTTTGGGGCTATAATTTTTTTATCTTATTTAGCTTTCCAGGCCATCCCCGTCTCTGGTGCTTTACAAGCATTTCTCGGTATGGTTGTTATTACATGTTTACATTTACTCCTTACAAAATTAAGCCTATTCAACAAACTAAATCGTTTTATTCTCGGACACCCTATCATTTTAATTAAACATGGTGATATTATTTTTGAGAACTTACAAAAAAGTAGATATCCCATTGCCGAACTACTTTCTAATCTTCGCGTTGCAGGATATCCAAGTGTTCATGAAATTGAATACGCCATTTTAGAAGCGAACGGAGCTATTAGTATTTTACCAAAAAGAGAACTTGTACCATTAACTCCAAAAGATTTAAACATAGATGTTAAGTATGCTGGATTACCAATTGCACTTATCGTCGATTCACAAATTCAATATGATAACTTAAAGTTAATACATAAAGATGAAAAATGGTTATATAAAGAATTAAAAGAAAAAGGAATTACAAATATTAAAAACGTTGCCTTTGCTTCTGTTCAAGAAACGGATGGATCTTTTGCGATTAGTTTAAAAGAATAAGAAAATCCCCTTAATTGCTTAAGGGGATTTTTTATCATATCGCTTCTTTCTCTCCTGCCATATTTAATGGAACAGGATGTTTCATACGATTCATTGTAAATACGATAATTGCTGTCATTACTTCAGCAACTGGCATAACGAGCCAAATCCCATTTATACCAAATAATTTCGGCATAATCCATAACAATGGAATGATAAATAGTAATCCACGGCTCATTATAATAAGTACTGATTTCTTCGTTTGTCGCACTGATTGGAAGTACTCTCCATACACAATGTTATAACCTAAAAATACGTATTGGATAAAGAATAAACTAATACCTGTTAAAGTTAACTCCAATAATTCTGGAGATTGAACATCAAATAAATCAATGATATATTTCCCGAAGAATAATCCGACAATTATCGCAACGCCTCCGAGGACAACTGCAATTTTCACAGCAAACTGTAATCCTTCACGAAGTCTCTCTGATAAATTTGCCCCGTAATGAAAACTAGCAATTGGTTGCAATGCTGCTCCAACACCGAAGAATAATAGTAATGTCATTGCATGAATACTATTCACCATCGCATAGGAAGCTACTCCTACTTCTCCTGCATATTGGACAAATGCGATATTAAAACCAATCGTTACGATTGCAACCGTGCTTTCTGCTGTAAAACTCGGGAAACCAATCACCATAATTTGTTTGACAGTATCCCATTCAAAATGGAATTTCGTCCATTTTAAAATGCTACTTTTTCTAAAGAAATGAGTTAATAATACAAGGAAACCAATCGCTGCTGAAAGAATAGTCGCTGAAGCAGCACCTGTTACGCCCCATCCAAAGATAAAAATAAAGATATAGTCAAACAGTATATTTAATACAGCTGTTACAACAAGACCAGCCATTGCTAAATTAGGATTTCCATCATTTCGTATAAATGTACTTAAAATATTTTCTAAAACGTATATCATTCCAAATGTTAGTAATACGTGTAAATAGTCTAACGCATATGGTAAAATCACTTCATTTGCACCAAATAAGTACGCTAAATCTTCTATTCTCCATAAACAAATAGCCGCTAAAACACCTACGATAACAACTGCTACCGTCATGGATTGAGTAAAAATAGACCTTGCTCTTTCTCTTTTATTTTCACCTAATGCAATAGAATATAACGTTGCCCCGCCCATCCCGATCCATAATGAAATAGAGAAGAAAATCGAAAACGCTGGAATAGCCACGTTTACTCCTGCTAAACCGTTCGCCCCAACTCCTCTACTAATCATGACCGCGTCAATTACAATATTCACTGACATTAAAACCATTCCAAGAACGGCTGGTATTAAATAAGAAATAAATAAACTTTTAACTGGTTTTTCTCTTAATTTTTCTGTTGCTTCCATACTATTATGCTCCTTTTTCAACGCTCTGTTCACAGTTTAAACCTTCAAGTAACTTGAAGGTCAAGAGAGAATTAAAAAAATAGGAAATTTAATTATCGGAATTGATGCAGGTTTGTAATTAATAAAAGTCCTACACTCTATTTTTTCATTACTGGAATTTGAATTTCTGTTACTTGCTCCTCTGGATTTTCTGTTACAGACCAATCAATTAATCCAATCTCAATTGAATCTCCACTTATTTCGTATCCTTCTTGATCAATGTATTCCATTAATTTCTTATATGTTTCACCTGTTTCTTCATATGATCCATGATGATAAGCGCACGCAAACATACCAGCTTTAATTGAATCTGAACTATGTACTTGATAAGGCATATAATCCAAAAGAATAAATACGCTGCTATATGCTTGAAACTCCTTTTGCATGAATGCTTTTTTGGAAATTGTCACACCTATATCTCCTGAAAATAGACTATCATCCATTTGCTTCATATTTTTTTGAAGCGAATGGATATAATAATCAAACATATCATCTGTCGTATTCGGCGCCACTGCAATCGCTGTTATTTTTCTTTTTGGTATTTTTTTAATAAGTATTCGATCGGTTTCCGCTTTCGTCGCCTTCTTTATTAAATGAATTCTATGTTCCATTTTTGCTAAAGCATATTCAATTTCTCTTTGTTTCTTCAGCATCATTTCTTGTTGTTTTTCCAGTAAATTGAGTGCGTATGTTGGATTTCTTTCATCAATATATTTCTTAATTTCCTTTAACGGAATATTTAACTGGCGTAAAAATTTAATCGTATCTAACAGTGAAAATTGATCGATTGTATAATAACGATAATTCGTTTGAGGATCAACAATGGACGGATGAAAAATTCCTTTTTCATCATAATACCTCAATGTAGATTCTGCGATATTATGCATTTTTGCCATTTCTCCAATTGTAAAGCGTTTATTTAATAACATGTTTCCTTCTCCAATTCATTAAAAATATTGCCTTATTTCTTCTTATTATATAGCCATTCCCTTCATACCTAAATCAAATTCCATCATGAAAATCTGCTATTTTTCCATTGATTTTTAATAAATTTTATTATATATTAATTACAGGTTCAAATTACGAGTTCAAAAGAACTTGTAATCAGACCCTTTTGTTTAATGGGTTTTACATATTTTCATTAGGCAAATTCCGAGAAATCGTATGATAAAACTAAAAATGATGAGGAGAGGATCAGATGGAATTCGAATTTTTCTTTCAAATTGCACTTATTTTATTAAGTACAAAGCTTGCTGGTGATCTTAGTGTTAGATTAGGTCAACCTTCTGTATTAGGTAAATTAATTGTCGGTATCGTTATCGGTCCAGCTGTATTAGGTTGGATTGAAAATTCAGAGCTTCTAACTCAATTAAGTAATGTCGGGGTTATTCTTTTAATGTTTATGGCTGGACTTGAAACAGACTTAGAAGAATTAAATGCAAATCGTAATTCTTCCTTAGCCGTTGCACTCGGAGGTATCATTCTTCCATTCGTAGGTGGTTACGTTTCCGGTCTTGTTATGGGAATGGAACAAGGAAACGCTGTATTCTTAGGATTACTTCTATGTGCGACAAGTGTTAGTATTTCCGTACAAACACTTCGTGATTTAGGTAAAATGAAAACACGTGAAAGTACGACGATGCTTGGAGCCGCTGTATTTGATGACATTCTTGTTGTTATTTTATTAGCATTTGCAATGAGCTTCTTAGGTACTGATGATGTTAACTTAACAATGGTTATCTTGAAGAAAGTAGTATTCTTCGCTTCTATTATTTTAATCGGATGGAAAGGTGTTCCTGCGATTATGCGCTGGTTATCACCACTACGCGTATCTGAGTCTATCGTGAGCGCGGCTCTTATCATCTGTTTCTCATTCGCATATTTCGGCGAATTATTAGGAATTGCTGGTATTATCGGTGCTTTCGCAGCTGGTATTGCTATTTCTCAAACGAACTACAAACATGAAGTAGAAAAGAAAGTAGAACCAATCGCTTACGCTATGTTCGTTCCCGTGTTCTTCGTAAGTATCGGTATGAATATTACATTTGACGGTATTGGCAATCAAATTTGGTTCATCTTAGCATTAACTATTATCGCTGTATTAACGAAATTAATCGGTTGTGGTGTTGGTGCACGCATGACTGGATTTGACGCTAAGTCTTCTGCAATTATCGGTGCTGGAATGGTTTCTCGTGGTGAAGTTGCACTTATCATCGCAGGAACAGGACTTTCTTCAGGTCTATTAGCGCAAGATTACTTTACAGCAATTGTTATTGTCGTTATTTTAACTACAATGATTACACCACCAATGTTAAAATACACTTTTGGTGCAAAAGATAAAGCAATGAAAGCAAGTAAATAAATTTCATATTAATAAAAGGAGATTGCTATCTTATAAGATAGCAATCTCCTTTTTATTTTATCTTTAAACAATCCCGTTCTTTTTTAACCATTTTTCAAAAATAATTCGTACTTCATTATCATCAATATCATTCTCAAATGAATACACCATAATGCCATAATCATCTATATATTTACCTAGCTTCATTCCCTCCACTTTCTTATAAAAATCGTCTGCCTCATAGTGCGGAATATAAGCATCCCAAACTGGTTCATTTATTCTTTTGTACGCCGTCACTTCTAAATCATATCCGTCTTCATAATATCCGATGTGATAATGTTTGTTAGGATCATATTTCTCCATTAAAAGTCCCCTCCTACTAAACAAAAGCGAGCCTTATATTACAGCTCGCTCCTCTCTCTATTTATTAAATACGCTCCATCGCTGTCTTCAACGTTCCAACAACGAAAGCAATCTCTTCACTTGAAATAACAAGAGGCGGCGCTAATGTTAAAACGTTATTATATCCTGCTGTTGTCATACCGTTTCGTCCTATAATTAAGCCCTTTTCTTTACAAGCATTTACTACACTTGCAATTTTGTCATTATCAATTGGCTCTTTCGTCTCTTTATCATTTACTAATTCAATTCCAACTAATAGACCTTTTCCTCTAATATTCCCAACAAGTGGATGTTCCCCAATTTCATCTTTTAGTTGCTCTAATAAAAGGGAACCCATTTGTGCAGATCGCTCAATTAAATTTTCATTTTCCATAATCTCTAAATTTTTAAGTGCTAATGCACAAGCTGCTGGATTCCCACCAAATGTATTAATATGGCGGAAAAATTCATATTCTCCTTTACCTTTAAAAGCCTCATATATTTCTTTTTTCACAGCTGTTGCAGATAATGGTAAATATGCGCTCGTAATACCTTTTGCCATTGTAATAATATCAGGCTTTACATCATAATTCATAAATCCAAATGCTTTTCCTGTACGTCCAAAACCGCAAATCACTTCATCACTAATAAGCAAGGCACCGTGTTTTTGACACGTCTCATGAACAGCTTTCATATAGTCTTGTGGTGGCATTAATATGCCCCCGCCTGTAATAATAGGTTCCATAATAAACGCAGCAATTGTTTCACTTAATTCCCACGTCATAACACGATCGACTTCTTTCACACATTCTACATCATAAATATGCTGCCCTTCAATTTCAGGCATACGGTAACAATCCGGTGGTGTTACATGTAAAAAACCTGAAGCAAACGGCTCATATTGATATCTACGCTGCGCTTGTCCCGTCGCTGCCATTGTCGCCATTGTATTCCCGTGATACCCTCGATAACGTGACATAAATTTATAACGATGTGGTTCACCTTTTTGAGCATAGTATTGTCTTGCTATTTTAAAAGCTGTTTCGTTCGCTTCTGAACCACTATTTGAGAAGAAAATAACATACTCTCCCCCAAGCCACTCATTTAACTTTTCAGCAAGCTTTATAGCTGGCTCATGGGATTGTGACATTGGAAAGTATGATAATGTTTGTAATTGCTTATAAGCCGCTTCTGCGAGCTCTTTTCTTCCATATCCACTATTCACACACCAAAGGCCACTCATACCATCTAAATATCTTTTTCCTTGTATATCTTCAACCCAGCACCCTTCAGCTTTTGCCCCTACCATTGTACTATTTGGACTAAAGGGACGCATTCCGTGCCAAACATATTGCTCATCTTTTGCTAATAATTCATCAGTTTGCTTCGTTTTCATCATTACTTCCACCTTCCATAACAACTTATTTTTCACAAAAGCTGCGCTGGTGCCATGATGACTTAAATTTCTCCCTGCTATTTTCATTCCACAAAATTAAGACAAATCCTACTTACAAATCAGTAATATTTACAAGAAAATGACAAAAGAAAAAAGAGCTTTTCTTATCTATCGAAAAGCTCCTCTTTTATTTAATGTGAAGACGCATCGCTAATGCCATGACCAGTATTAGATTTCACGAGAATTTCATCAAATTTCGCTGCATCTTCTTTCTTACTAGATAAAACCGTTCCTAAATATGCTGCAAGAAATCCGAGTGGAATTGAAATAATTCCTGGTGTCGTATATGGGAATAACGCTTCCCCAACAAAAATAGCTTTTCCAGCTACAGGGTTCCAAACATTCGGACTCAACGCTACGAGAACAATTGCTGATACGAGACCTACAATCATACCCGAAATAGCACCCGTTGTATTAAAACGCTTCCAATATATTGTAAATAAAATTACTGGTAGATTTGCACTCGCTGCAACTGCAAATGCTAATGATACTAAAAATGCTACGTTTAATGTTTGGGCAAATAATGCAAGTATGATAGATAGTATCGCTACTCCAATAGATGCATAACGAGCCATAGATACTTGCTCTTTTTCCGTTGATTTTCCTTTACGAATGATTTCATTATAAAAATCATGAGCGAATGCTGATGCTGCTGTTAATACAAGACCTGCCACTACAGCCAAAATCGTTGCAAAAGCAATTGCTGATACGAAAGCAAATAAGAAGTCCCCACCTAACGCTTTAGCTAATAAAGGTGCTGCCATATTACCCGCTGGATTCGCTTTAATAATTGCCTCATTTCCTACAAACGCTGCTGCTCCAAACCCTAAGAAAATCGTCATAATATAAAACGCACCAATTAACCACGTCGCATATACAACAGATTGACGTGCTGTTTTTGCATCACGTACTGTAAAAAAGCGGACAAGTATATGTGGTAATCCCGCTGTACCGAGAACTAGTCCTAAATTTAAAGAAAGTGTATCAAGGCCAACTTTATACTTTACTCCTGGATTTAAAAACGAATCTTTTAATGGCGTAGCTGTTTTCATTTGTGCAAACATTTCAGTCACACTAAAATTAAACTTTGCGAAAACGATAACAGAAATAATAAACGTACCAGCCATTAGTAGTACCGCTTTAACAATTTGTACCCAGCTTGTTGCTGTCATCCCTCCAAAAATAACATACACCGTCATAAGTGTTCCAACGATTAATACAGATGTCGTATATTCAATCCCTAATAATAATTTAATAAGTGCACCCGCGCCAACTAATTGTGCAATCATATAAAAGATAGAAATCGTCATCGTATTAAGAGCTGCAACTCCCCGAACTTTTTTCGCATCAAAGCGTGCTGCAATCATATCCGCCAAAGTATACTTCCCTAAATTTCTAAGCGGTTCTGCAACAAGATATAGTACAACTAAATAAGCAACTAAAAAACCGATACTATAAAAGAATCCATCAAACCCAGTTAATGCGATTGCTCCGGCTATACCAAGAAATGAAGCAGCAGACATGTAATCTCCAGCGATGGCCAGACCATTTTGCCAACCAGTTAATCCCCCCTCCAGCCGTATAAAATTCACTCGCATTTTTCGTTTTTTTCGATGCAAAATATGTTATGACGAGCGTACCAAGAACAATAATTAAAAATAGTGCAAATGCAGTAGTATTCAAGTTCAGCCCCTCCTTTTTTGCATATCTTGCAGAATTTTTTGGGAGATTTCATCAAATGATTCTGCTTTTTTGCTATAAATCATACATAGTGCCCATGTCATGATAAATTGGGAAAAAGCAAATACCCACGCCCATGTAACGTCACCAAATGCAGGTGTATTAAGCACCTTTGAATACGACGTTAAAATAGGCAGTGCAATAAAAAAACTAAAAAAGAAAATACTCATTGGAACGATAAACTTCTTTTTCGTATTTAATAACAATTGAAATTCTTCCGACTGAACGACCTCTGTATAATTCACTTCATTTTGCAACTTACGTGCTGACGTATCATCTCGTTTCATTAACCGATCCCCTCTCTTACTTGAAATACACTTCCTCCTTGTATACCTAAAGACTAAATTTTATAAATATTCAGAAACTTATACTTATTTTAGACAATCCATGCATTCATGCAAAGATTTTTCGATAGACATTTTTCGGCAATTTCTCCTAAATTTTTAATATACTTTTTCAAAATAAAGTGACACCTTACTTATTTTTTCCTCATTAAGACAAAAGCAGTGCTTAACGCACTACTTTTGTCTTTTTTTCCTTTTCTAAATTACGAGCTGTTTCGCTTAACTCAACATCTTTTCCGTCTTTAAGTGTTCCAAATATAAAATCGAATACTGGATTTGAAACACCGAACCAAAACTTTTCGTTTTTATAATGGTGTAATATATGTTGTTTTTTTAGCCATCTTCCAAACTTAGTGACGGGACGAATCGGTCTATGGGCAATATAATGTTTCCATTCGTAAACGAGCAGCATGATAATCATTCCGATTCCAAATGAAAGTGTAATAGTAACACTTTTTGTAATACCATATGCTATAAGCAAATAAATAGTAAAACTAGGTATACTAAACCATACAGGTAAAAACAAAAGTTTTAAATCATCTGGATATACGTGGTGATCATAATGTAATCTTCTTAACATTTTTAATAGAAATGTGTTTTTAGGCGGCTTAATATGGAATAAAAAACGATGTGTCATGTATTCATTAAGTGTATAGAAAACAATCCCAAACATACATGCTAACATGCCAAACCACGTGAAAAATTGCATTTTTAAAATAATAATGAAAATAAATAGAATGCTATACATAATAACGATATCATGTTGTAAAAAGAACTCTTTCCCCACTTTCTTCATCTTGTTTCCCCCTTTTCCAAAAAAACAGCCGCAACATATCGTTACGACTATTTCTTTTCTATTCTTATTCTATTCATTTTACAAATTTGCCTGCTGTTCTATTGTCGAGAAAAAATTGTTCGGTCCAAATATATTTTGCTTCGGAATAATATGTTCCACCGCAAACACTGTTACTTCTCCTCTTTGCACTTCTCCAATAATGAGACCAAATATTTCATGATTTACTGCAAACGTCGGTTGCTTTGTTTGTAGCAATCTTGCAGCATTATGAAATACCGCTTCATATAGTGGATTTCTATCAGTAATTTCTCTTCGGACTTTTGGCGCTAACGTAATTATAATTTCTTTTCCGTCAATAGTGGTTCGATACATAAAAATCTCCCCTTCAATCTTATGTGAACAACTGTAAAGCTTTGTATGCAAAATGTATAGAGTACCCTACTAAAATAATACCTGCTCCGGCTGTTATATAGCCAAGCGCTTTTGGTTTTAATAAAGTTCTTCCAAAATGTACAGAAAAAGCAATATTTAAATTCCATAAAATAATACCGGCAATAATGCAAAGACTGTACAAAAAAGCTTCTTGTTTCGTTACCTTCGTAAGTAATGAGCTAAGTGTACTTCCGTATATACCAAACCAAAAAACAAGATTTAATGGATTGGATATCGCAATTAAAAATCCTGCCATAAACGATTGCTTAAGGCCACCTACCTCTTCTTTTTTATATTCCATATTCGAGTGGAAAATTCCTTGTTTTACACTTTGAAATCCTAAATAAAATAACAAGAAAAAACCCGTGCAATACATGAAGGCTTGTACATATGTATACATAAACACAGAAGATAAACCGAAATAAATGAGAAGCATAAATAAAACATCTGCAGTCATTCCACCAATTCCAACAACCCAAGCATGCCAAAACCCACGTTCAATTCCTCGTTTTAACATTTCAATATTAATCGGCCCTACTGGCGCAGCTAATGAAATACCTAATACGATTTGCTGTATAATTGCTCCAAACATCGCTCTATCCTTTCTTCTCTTTTTACTACTAGTTAATGATGTAATTTTAAAAAATAGACTAGCTTTCATAATAAAATACCCTTTTTTATCCAAAATATACAAAAGAGCCATCCAGATGATGGCTCTTATTTTTCTATCCTATGAAGAAAAGGACATTTCCCTTTTATTAGCTCTACATCGTCTCCTATGAAATATTGTTTCCATTCACGATGTTCTGGGTCACCGTAATGACTAATGTTAGGATGTTTCGGCAATTGATCCCACTTTTCAACTCGCTCACGGACCATTTGTCTTGAATATGCTCCTTTAGGACGATCTCCCTCTAATCCATCAAAAATAGTGCGTGGCTGAAACCCAATAACGAGAGAATTCCCTAAATGTCTAGTTTTTCGTTGTTTATAAGCTGGCGCATTTCCAAATGCAAATATTGGCTCACCACCAAATGAAAATTCCCATAAATAATGGTCTGGATCTTCAGGAATTTGCTTTGGCCATGCTTGATTATCGTTTTCATGTAAATACTGTAGCACTTTCCAAAAGGAATCACGGTAATATTCGAGTGATTGTTCTTCACATTCCGGTTCTACAAAAAGGAAAAAGCCTCTTCTCACAATCGGCCTCTCTTTCATTAACTCTAAAAAAGATAACATTGTATGTGGCAAATGACTCCAATCATTATGAGAAAGAAATGAATAGCGAAGTTCATTCTTTTTCAAAGCTGTTAAACCGAAATAACATGGAAAAGTTGGTTCTAACACGACACTTGAAAAAATCTCAAATTCTTTTGCAACCCAATCCGGTATGTCGGTTCTCGTTCTCATTTCTTCATTATCTAATAAGTAAGACTTATTCATTCTTTCACCTCATTATGTATAGCATTCAATTAAGAATATTACATACTCGGCCTGTCCTATACCTATTTAAAAATTCGACTGAAAAATTATTTAAAAATACAAAAAATAAAATCGCTTACTTGACTAAATTCTCCCAATTCGTGTATATTTAAATTAATCATTTAGCAGAATATTCAAGAATATAGCATTTTTAGTTTATATTATTTTTCAAATGAATTTCACTAAATGAAAATAGTAAACGCTTTTAGGAGGAATTATAACATGCAAGGAAAAGTAAAATGGTTTAACAACGAAAAAGGTTTTGGATTTATCGAAATGGAAGGCGCTGACGATGTATTCGTACATTTCTCTGCTATTCAAGGAGATGGCTACAAAGCTTTAGAAGAAGGTCAAGAAGTATCTTTCGACATTACTGAAGGTAACCGTGGACCTCAAGCTGCTAACGTAGTAAAACTTTAATCCAACATATAACAGGAGGTTACCTTACTTGGTAACCTCCTTTATTATTCCTTTGTATATTTCCGTTTTACAGAGCAAAAACTATGTGAAATGCGCAATATACAAAGGAGGCAGTAACAATGGGATCAGAAGTAAATGATTTTGAAGAAGTAAAATTCCGTGTAGAAACAGCACAAAAGATGGTAGGTTCTGCAACAATTTCAATGGATCCAGACACATTAGAGCATGCCACTACTGCAGTAGAAGCAGCTCGCTCACAGCTTGAAATTATGAAATCTGTTGCAGTAGATTTAGATGAACCATTTTTAATGAACGAGGAAAAGAAACTAAGCAAATGCGAGCAGCAATTAAACGAAGCAAAGCACTAAAAAAACATCCAGAGAATTTTCTCTGGATGTTTTTTTATGACAACTGTTCTCCATACTTTTTCAATGTTTCTCCAACTGTACATTGTCTTATACAAAATGAATGAGCATAATACTTACTATTTGTCTTTCGATTATGTTCTCGCAAGAAACATCCTTCACAGTATGTTTCTAATAAGTCATTTACCTCTGTAATGAGTTGCTTTTTATCCACCGTTGCACCTCTCTATTCGGTTATTTCTTTATGACTATCAATGACTGTCCCTTCTAATGCTTGCGTTGCTAATTGATGTGCTTCTTTATTTTGTTTTCTAGATATTGGTTCACATACAAGTTTTAATTTCATTTGCTTCGCCTTTTGTTCAATTTGATCTAAATAATGGTTTAAATGCTCATCATAACAAGGCCATTCTCCGGCTAATTGCTGCAATACAACTTGAGAATCGCCGCGAAGTGTAACTGCTTCATATTTAATCCCTAATTCCTCGAGTATATTCATACCGTATAATAGTGATGCATACTCCGCTTCATTATTATCATCTATACCTTCTATATATGCATTGCGGCGAATGCGGTAGTTTGTATTTCCTTTTTTATAATACACACATATACCAACGCCAGCTTCTTTCGTTTGCACATCATACCCCCCATCAAAATAAACGAGTATTTCTTGGGGCTCTTCCTCTACTTGCTTACTTAACTTTTTCATCTCTTTTAATGACCATTCTGCGTCCATTTCATCATAAAATGAAAATTCTTTTACTCTTCCTGTTTTCTCAAAATCCTCTGCAAATTGAAGTACTTCTTCTATGTTCATATACTCTGTTGTTAATTCCGTCTGCAATCCACGCTTCGTTTTATACAACCAATGAATTTTATATTTCATACTACATTCCCCTTATGTAAGACTTCTTATATATATCCGGCTAATTGAAGCCTCACTTTATTTTATTATATTTTATCTAGAGTCACAGCATTATATTCAATATGATTACATACAAAAAGAGCTATCCCTATAGGAATAGCTCTTTCATCTATTACATAAATCTTTCAAATTGTACTCGCTTATTAATCCAGTACATTACAGGCATACCGATCGCCATGACAACAAATTCACCAATTGCACAAGTTAACCAAGACAACATAAATGGTAAACCCAATGCAAGATGAAGTTCAATTGCAATCATAAACATTGTAATCGTAAAGATAACTGTATTAAAAATCATACGAGCCCAAACACCTTTAATAAATCGCATAGAAATAATCGTTGCAACTAATGCAAGAATAGATTGACCTACTCCAAATACTAAATCATAAGCGATCATAGGTGAGAACAAGAGATTCGTTAAAAATACACCTAATACAATTCCGTAAATTGCTTTCTTGTTAAATACAACGAGATGATTAAACATCTCTGAAATACGAAATTGTACATTCGTAAAGCCAAATGGCTGAATAAGCATAGAAACAGCAATATATAATGCCGCTAAAATACCATTACCGACTAAAGTTCTAATATTCATGACAAAATCTCCTTAGTTTTTTTACGTGGGATGGTTTCGAACCACGTTATTCGTTTTTTAAGCAACAAGATTATATTTTACGTCGTAGCCCCTCTTTCGTCAATAGATTCCTATCATAAACTACCTTTTTCCTTTTAGACAACGTATAATGAAACATATGAAAGATTTAGGAGGTTTCACTTCATGACAGCAACAATTCAAAATGAAAAAGTGATCGTTTCCATTTCTGACAAAGGTGCAGAATTACAGAGCGTTCGCTTAAAAGAAGACAACACAGAATATTTATGGCAAGGTGATTCTACTTATTGGGGACGCCGTGCACCAATTTTGTTTCCAATTGTCGGCCGATTAGTAGATAATACATACTACGTAGACGGTAAACCATATTCATTAACACAACACGGTTTCGCTCGTGATCTTACTTTCTCTGTGAAAGAACAAAGTGAAACAAAGATCACTTATATCGTTACTAGTAATGAAGAAACATTAAAAAAATACCCATATGAATTCGAATTACTCGTTTCTTATGAGCTAGATGGACAAAGCGTTCATGTAACATATGAAGTAAACAATCCTACTTCTAAAGAGATGTTCTTCTCAATCGGAGCACATCCTGGATTCAACTTCCCTTTATTGGACGGTGAATCATTTACAGATTATCACTTAGCGTTTAATGGTTCGGAACACTTAGAAACAAGCGTATTAGAAGGACCTTACCTTTCAAACAAAAAGCAATTAATCGCTGAAAATATGACTGAACTGCCACTTACATATGATTTATTCAAAAATGATGCGCTTATTTTTGAAAATATGAATACGGATGAAATTTCTATTCGTTCTCATAAACATAATAAATTTGTAAAAGTAGAATTTGATGGATTCCCATTTGTCGGCGTATGGACACCAGGGGATAACGCACCTTTCTTATGTATTGAACCTTGGTACGGAATCGCTGATGAAGTAAAACCAGCAAAAGATTTCAAGGACAAAAAGGGAATTCAATCTTTACAAGCGAATGAAACATTTACATGTCGTTACAGCATCACAATCGGATAACTACTCTATCCCCTACTTCAAAAAATATTTAAGTAGGGGATAATCTTATAATTTGGAGGTTTCTCATTTTGATTGAAGTATATATTGATGGTGCATCAAAAGGAAATCCTGGTCCTTCTGGTGCAGGAGTGTTTATTAAAGGCGTTCAGCCGCCTGTACAATTATCATTACCACTTGGAACAATGTCCAATCATGAAGCAGAATATCGCGCTTTACTTCTAGCATTAAAATATTGCATCGAGCATAATTATAGCACTGTCTCTTTTCGTACAGATTCCCAGCTTGTCGAACGGGCTGTTGAAAAGGAATACGCAAAAAATAAAATATTTGCACCTCTTTTAGATGAAGCACTGCAGTACATAAAAAACTTCGATCTCTTTTTTATTAAGTGGATTCCAAGTAGTCAAAATAAAGTAGCTGATGAATTAGCTAGAAAAGCTATATTACAAAATTAACGGGGGTATGAGTGTGAAAAAAGAGTGGATTGCTCCTCTTGCTTTATTATTTGTCTCTTTTATTTGGGGAGCTACGTTTGTTGTCGTTCAAAACGCTATGTCTTTCGTTGGTCCATTTACGTTTAATGGTATTCGCTTTTTATTCGCTGGAATTATTTTATTATTCGTTCAAATTATTTTCTCACAAAAAGCTTCAAAACAAGATATAAAACATAGTAGCACGGCAGGGATAATCGTTGGTTTTTTCTTATTTGTCGGTTATTTATTGCAAACATTTGGCTTACTCTATACAACATCTTCAAAAGCAGGTTTCTTAACTGGGCTAAGCATTGTTATGGTCCCAATCTTATCATTTATCTTTTTAAAACAAAAAGCTACCATTTTCATCGTACTTGGTATTGCTGTAGCTACAACGGGTTTATACTTATTAACAGCTGCTGATTCTTTTCAATTAAACATTGGAGACATACTCGTTCTCGGTTGTGCAGTCGCTTTCGCTGCCCATATTCTTGTTAACGGCTTCTTCTCTAAGAAAATATCACCTTTATTGTTAAGCACGTCGCAAGTATTAGCTGTCGGTATGTTTTCTTCTATTTGCGCCTTTTTGTTTGAAGATTGGGAAAAATTACTTTCAGTAGTACTATGGACGAATTCTTCCTTTTTATTCGCTCTATTTTTAACTTCCCTATTTGCGACATCCATTGCTTTTTTCATTCAAACATCAGCACAAAAACATACGTCTCCAACGAGAGTAGCAATCATTTTCGCAATGGAACCCGTTTTTGCTGCCTTAACAGGCGTTCTCGTTGCAAACGAACAACTTTCTATTTCTGCTATTATCGGATGCCTCTGTATTTTCCTAGGCATGATTTTTGTTGAATTACCTTCCAAAACAAAAAAAGAAGCGCAGGCTGCGTGAAGTTACGCTTGTAACTTCCGCATAAAAGCCTTAGCGCTTTTTTATCTGTAATTTCTTCCTCTTTCAATCGTTCTAATAACGCAACGAAATAACTACCATCAAACTGCAATTGATGTTTAATTGTTGCTTCTATTGCTGCGTTCACAATCCCATCAGACGCACCAGTATATCCTTGTCCGAACATAATAAACCCTTGTGCTTCCTCTGATAATTTAAATCCTTTCGTATGTAAGAATGAAAGATAATCTTCTACTGTTTGCATGTTATTCCCACCTACTCAAAAATTCTCCATCTCCTATCATACATGTTTTTACACGCTATGAGAATGAAATTTCTTTGACAACTTTGTAAATCAATCTTCTACTTCGCTTACAATGGAGGATTTCCTAACAACCTGAAGGAATATGTAAAGTGGAACTTATTTCATATTAAAGGGGAGACACGATGAAACAAGCACTATTAATTATCGACGCTCAACAAGAATTAATTGATGGAAATGAGCAAGAAAATGAAGTTTTTCGCAAAACCGAGCTATTATCTACACTAAATACAGCACTGCAGAAAGCAATAGATTCAAATGCTCTTATTGTTTTCGTAAGAGATATCGATGTTGCTTCTGGCAGCGGCGAAGGATTTGAAGTACATAATCAAATTCAAGTACCCCAGTCTGCAATCCTTATTAATAAAGCAGCAACCAATTCATTCTACGGCACTTCTTTACTTGAACTTTTAAAAGAAGAAAACATTAATCATATTGTTATAGGCGGATGTAAAACAGAACATTGTATTGACACTGCCGTTAGGACAGCAACTGTACAAGGATTTGACTTACATTAATTAAAAACGGGCATTCAACAACTGATTCTAACGTATTGTCTGCAGAACAAATTATTGGTCATCACAATAAAACTTTACACGGTCATTATAACGTTGATAATTTTTCTATGGTGAGAGATATCGAGGAAGACCTCTTTCAGCCAACTCATGACCAATATCGTGATTAAATTGGCTATAAAAAAGAATCCTTTTCACGAAAGGATTCTTTTTTCACCCAAAAACTTGTGCTGCAATGCTATACAGTTCATTACTCCTTTTTAATAATTTATCGCTATTTTTCATCATAATTGGTGGTGTATTAACCTTTTGAAAACCAGTAATCTCTAATTCATTCATGAAACCATTCTTTCCTTCTGGTACATCCATTCTTAATTTACCATGATGCTCTCTTGCTAAATAATGTACAATCCTCATTGCCATCGTATCATTTTTCGCAACAACTGGTCCTATTATTTTATTTTCTGATGTTTGTATACTTAAACCGTAACCTAATACATTTCGTTTGTTGTCCTTTACAACGATGCACTGTTCACTTTGTATCATTCTTTTCTTTAAGAATACTTTTCTATTTGTTCCAAACGCATTTTCATCTAATTTTATTATTTCTTCTAAATCACACTCTTCATACTTCACCATATAATCTTCATTTCCTACACAATAATCATTCACATTGTACGAGTTACAAATATATTTAGAAACATAGCTTACTACCCTAAATCCTAATTTTTCATATAAGGGCTTCCCTTCATCCGTAGCAATAAGTATAATGGGAGTTTGAACCGATACGCTCTTAATACATGAATTCGTTATCGCCTTTCCAATCCCTCTCCCCTTATAATCTGGATGTACAATGACCATTCCGATAGACGCTAATTTCTCCCCATATAATATTATTGCCGCGCTAGCAATTAGTTTCTCCCTCTCATTCCACACACCATATACGATACCTGAATCAAAAATAGTCTCAATTTCTTCTCTGTTATAATCCCAGCCAATATAAGAAGATAACGATACAATATCGCCTATTTGTTCTTTCCTAAGACGCTCCACCCTAATTTCCAATTCAATCATACTCCATCCCCTTATCTAGACATTTAAATCATTATTACTAAATCAACTTGTACATGTTTCCATTCATTTGTCACATACATATGTTATTTTGACCAAGACTATATTGTAAATGAGGTGACAACATGCCCATTACGAATCGATTTTCTACCACCACTAACGGCGCACTCGCTATTACTGGAAATACTTTAGGCTTAAGTAAAATTAGTAATCAAAACCGTGCTGGTACAATCGGGGCAATTGGTGCATTCGCAACTACGAATACTGCTTTACAAGTACCTACTTTTCCTGCTGGTACAACGTTAAACTATACACAAAATAGTTCTACCGCTATTTTAAATATCCCTGCTGGTAGTACTATTCTTTACGCAGAACTCGTTTGGGGTGGAAACTATTTATCTCGTGATCAAAACATTACGAGTGTATTAGGAAACCCAGTTTCTTTTACAACACCTGTTTCAACATACTCGATTACTCCTTCAGCTGTTACGGCTTCAAACCAAACATTCGTTTCAAACTCTATTACATTTGGATTTTACACTCGTTCAGCAGACGTAACAACCCTTATTCAAGCGGGAGGTTCTGGTTCCTATACTACAGGCGCGGTTCCTGGACTTGTAGATCCTATAGATGCTTCTAATGGAACAATTAATTCGGCTGGATGGACGCTTATCGTCGCTTATCAAAACGGGACATTGCCAGCAAGAAACTTAACCATTTATGTAGCGGGTAACCGTGTTTCTGCTGATACCGGTAGTGCAGATGTAGCTGTTTCTGGATTTTTAACACCTTCAGGAGGACCTGTAAGCGGGAGGTTATTTTTAAGTTCTATTGAAGGAGATGCAGATTTAATAGGGGATCAAGCTTTATTTGGACCAAATTTCAGTTCATTAAATGCTTTATCTGGGCCAAATAATGCTGTAAATAATTTCTTCGGTTCTCAAGTTAATAATGCTGCAGGAAACTTAGATACAACTGGGACATTTGGAACGCGAAATCAAAGTGCTTCTACAGGTACAAACATCTCCGCTGGAAGACAGGGCTGGGATATTACTTCTATTGATATTTCTCCTTATTTAACAAACTCACAAGTATCCGCCGCAATCCGTTTAACTACTAACGGAGATGCATATATGTTAAATACAGTCGGCTTACAAATTAATATAAACTCCCCAAATATACAAGCAACGAAAAGCGTAAATAAAAGTGTTGCTGCAATTGGAGATATTCTCACTTATACAGTTACTATCCCTAACACCGGGCTTCTTCCTGCCAATAACGCTATTTTTATAGATAGTCTCCCTAACGGTACTTCTTTTATACCCGGCACTGTAACAGTAGATAACGTACCACAAACAAATGCAAATCCCGCGGCTGGTATATCTCTTGGAACAATTAATAATGGTACTTCTCGCACAGTAACCTTCCAAGCTACTGTCGTTTCTCTTCCAAGTCAAAATCCTATCTCTAACACTGCGAATATTACATTTCAATATACACCAATCGCCGGAGGAACAACCTTTAACGGTCTTGCAACAAGCAATTCTGCTGGAACGCAAATTAACCTGGCAGATATTAATGGAACAAAATCAGTCAACAAATTTTTTACCGATATTGGTGAAACATTAACTTACAGTATTGCCTTAGCTAATATAGGAAATATCTCTGCAACAAATGTTATATATACGGACCCGATTCCTAGCGGGACTACTTTCATTCCAGGGAGCGTAACTGTGAACGGAGTTACTCAAGCTGCCGCAAATCCCGCTAATGGTATATCAATTGGGTCAATTGCTGCAAATTCTACTACTACTATTTCATTTCAAGTATTCGTTCCTTCTATCCCCCAAACAAATCCAATATTAAATAGTGGTACAACGACATATCAATACATTCCTGTACCAAATCAACCTGCAGTAAGTGGGACTGATACGACCAATATCGTATCTACTCAAGTAAATAACGCCACTGTAACAATGGCAAAAGCAGTAGATAAAAATTTCGCAGATATTGGTGATACACTAACGTACACCGTTTCCTTTACAGGTACAGGTAATACAAATGCGAACAATGTTATTTTTACAGATATCATTCCTACTGGAACAACTTTTGTTCTAAACAGTTTAACAATAGATGGCACGACACAAGTGGGCGCAAATCCCGCTACCGGCGTGAACATTGGATCCATCCCAAGCGGCACAATAAAAAATGTTGCATTTCAAGTAGTAGTAAACACAATACCCGCGTCAAATGTCGTATCTAACGGATCAAGCGCTTCTTATCAATATACCGTAAACCCTAGCCAATCTCCCGTTACAAAAAACATTTCTTCTAATCTCGTTTCCACTCAAATTAACAATGCGAATTTAACTTTAACAAAATCAACTAACAAACAATTTGCCACAATTGGCGAAACGATAAGTTATACAATCCTTATTACAAACAGCGGAAATGCAGCCGCTAATAACGTTCAACTAACAGACCCACTTCCAAACGGAACGATATTGACTCTTGGCACTGTAACACTAAACGGAGTTTTGCAGAATGTAGATTCTCTCGTTGCTTTACCTATCGGCACAATTCCTGGTGGAGCTACTTTTACCTTATCCTTTCAAGTAACAGTCATTAACATTACTGCCCAAAACCCTATTATTAATAACGCTTTCGCCTCTTATATTTACACTGTAAATCCAAGTTTGCCACCTACTTCAAAAACAGCAAATTCTAATTCTGTTACATCAACAATTAGACTAGCAAATCTCCATGTTAATAAATCTGTAGATAAAACGTTTGCGGAAGTTGGCGATGTATTAACTTACACCTTTGCTCTTACTAACGATGGAAATGTTGCAGCGAACAATGTATTACTATCTGATTCAATTGCGAATGGAACCGCCTTTGTCCCAAACAGTGTTATAGTTAACAGTGTTACTCAGCCAGGCGTTACACCAGCTAGCATCAATATTAGTAACATCAATGCTAATACTACAATTACAGCTTCATTCCAAGTAGTAATAACTAGCATTCCAAATCCAAACCCTATTTCAAATAGCGCTTCCATCTCCTATAACTTTATCGTTGATCCAAACACTTCACCTGTAAGTAAGAACACTACTTCAACCACTACATTTACTCAAGTAAACGATGCAAATGTCATTTCAGCCAAAACAGTGGATCGAGAGTTCGCTACCGTAGGGGATATATTAACTTATACTGTTACTTTGACGAATGCAGGAAGTGTTTCTGCTGATAGCCCTACTTTCGTAGATACGAATCCAGACGGTACTACCTTTATTCCAAACACTTTTCTTATTAATGGTGTACTTCAAAATAACGCAGATCCAAATATAGGTGTTCCGCTACCTTCCATTGCTGCTAACGGTTCACTTACCGTCTCTTATCAAGTAACCGTCAACTCTTTACCAACACAAAATCCAACATTAAATTCATCTAGTACACAGTATAGCTTTATTTTAAATCCGGGCGATCCACCAACTATAGAAACATCTGTAAGTACACAAATTAATTTAGCAAATGTCGTTATTGTCAAAGAAGTAGATTTAACTATCGCCGACGTCGGGCAACCAATCACATATACAATTTCTTTAGCTAATCTTGGCAATACTACAGCCAATAATGTTATCGTTACCGATATAATCCCTAATGGCACCACTATCGTTCCAAATAGTATTTTTATAGGTGGTGCTTTACAACTAGGTGCAGACCCTAGTGCCGGTCTTCAAGTGGGCTCCATTCCTTCGGGTGGTTTTACAACGATTGTGTTTCAAATAAGTGCAAATGGGCTACCTTCACCAAACCCAATTCAAAACAGCGCTGCACTTCAATATAGCTTTATCGCTGATCCAAACTTACCTGCTCTTGTTAGAAACACTGCTAGCAATATAGTAACTACACAAATTAATACTGCTAATATCGTTGCTACAAAACTAACGAGTACAAACTTCGCTGATGTCGGTGATGTCATACTATATGCGACTATTTTAACGAATAACGGGAATATCCCTGCTGCTAATGTAACATTTACAGATATCATTCCAGCGGGTACCCTCTTCATTCCTAATACTGTAACGATTAATAATGTCCCTATAGCTAATGCAAATCCTGCTAATGGCATTTCGATTGGTACGATAGGAGCGAGTTCATCACGCACCGTTGCATTCCAAGTTTTTGTACCAACTATCCCTGCTGTAAACCCAATTACAAATCAATCAGGCACAACATTCCAATATACGTATGATCCATCCAAACCAGCTGTAATGCAGATGGTTGCTTCTAACACTGTACAGACAACTATTAATAACGCCTCAATTGCCGCTACTAAATCGGCAGATAAACAGTTTGCTAACGTAAATGATATTATTACGTACACGACTACTTTAACGAATAACGGGAACACACTTGCATCAAATGTAATATTTACAGATGTAATTCCAAACGGAACATCGTTTATTCCTAATAGTGTTACTGTAAATGGGAATACACTGCCTAATGTCAATCCAGCAAGCGGAATTGCAATCGACCCAATAAATCCGAATGCAAATACGATTATTTCATTCCAAGTACAAGTAAATTCTATCCCGAATCCAAATCCAATCCCGAACCAAAGCAATACAACGTACCAGTATGTCGTAGATCCTAACTTACCTCCAGCATCCGCCAATACGTTAAGTAACGTAATAACAACTCAAATTAATAACGCTACTATTGTCGCTACTAAGTCTGTGAATACACCGACAGCTGCAATTGGTGATATCGTTACCTATACGATTGCAGTAACAAATACGGGTAATATCCCTGCTAGTGCAACTGTTTTAACAGATGGGCTTGGCGCAGGAGCTTCATTTATCCAAAACTCCGTAACTATCAATAATGTTCCACAACCAGGATTAGATCCGTCACTTGGTGTTCACTTGGCAGATATTTCGCCAGGAGATACTGTATTCATTACTTTTCAAGCACAAATTTTAGCGATACCACCTAGTGGCACATTAACAAATAATGCTCTTGTAAATTATGAATATACCGTAAATCCAAACCAATCTCCTGCTGTTGGTAGCACCGTAACAAATACAACAGTTACACCAATTATTGACGCTACTTTAGTAATAAATAAAAGCGCTAGTACAACTTTCGCTACAATTGGTGATACAATTACATTCACTTCATCTATTACAAACACCGGAAATACTATTGCGAACAACATTATTTTTACTGATACAATTCCAAACGGTACTACCTTTATCCCAAATAGCTTTAAGATAAATGGTGTAACCGTTCCGAATGCAAATCCACAAAACGGTATCAATATTGGTAACTTGAATTCAAATGCATCTGCTACACTCAGTTTTCAAGTAAACATTACAACACTTCCAAACCCTAATCCAATCCCGAACAAATCATCGCTTCAATATAGCTTTATTGTAGATATAAATGAACCGCCAGTTTCACGAACAATTAAATCTAATAAAACTTTTACACAAGTAAATACTGCTTCTGTTATCGCAACAAAAACTGCAAGCAGTGCTTTTGCTGCTGTTGGAGATACAATTACGTATACAACTACCCTCACCAATAGCGGAAATACTACCGCAAACACACCTGTTTTTATCGATATATTACCACCTGAACTTTCATTCGTTCCTGATAGCGTACAAATTAATACCATCCCACAACTTGGATTTAGACCAGATAGCGGGATCTCTTTAGACTCAATTCCAGTTGGAGGAACGACAACAATTAGCTTTCAAGCTATCGTTGGCTCAATACCAGCTACCAATCCAACTTTGAACCAATCTAGCACAACATACTTGATCATTATTGATCCTACCCAGCCGCCTGTGACGGAAACAGCTACAAGTAATCCAACTTTAGTTCAAATTAACGAAGCGATTATTCAAGCAACGAAAAGTGTGGATCGACTATTTTCTGACGTAGCACCTGGAAATTCATTTTTAACGTATACTATTTTATTGGATAATATAGGAAACGCAACTGCTACGAATATCATTTTTACAGATCCGATTCCAAATAATACAGTGTTTATAGAGGATAGCGTTCGAGTAGGCGGGGTTTTATTACCTGGGGTAAATCCAGCGAATGGGATACCAATTGGGGATATTATTGCAGGAGATTTTACAAACGTTACCTTCCGTGTGCAAGTAGTTAGCATTCCAAATCCAATTTTCACAATTGGACCTGGGGGTCCAAACTCACCTGTTGTAAACGGAGCTTCTATTGATTATCAATTTATGACAGGACCTAATTTACCACTCGTTTCAAGAAATACGACATCTAATCCCGTTTCGACACAAATAAATTCTGGGGAAATTGTGGCAATCAAATCTGTAGATAAAACTTTCGCAACAATTGGCGATACAATTTCTTATACGATTACATTAAGTAACCCTGGAAATGTCACTTCACAAAATATAATTTTCACAGATATTTTACCTGACGGAACAACATTTATTTCCGGAGCTCTTACAAACGATTCTGGTACACAGCAAATCGGAAATCCAGCTAACGGGATTCAGATTGGAAATATAAACCCAAGTGGAACGGCCGTGATTACTCTCAACGTACTTGTTACAAACATTCCAAGTATAAATCCAATTTCTAATTCTAGTTCTGTACAATTTGCACATGTGGTCGATCCTAGCCAACCTGCCGTATCACAAACGAATGTATCTAATGCGGTTTCGACAACTATTAATAGTGCAATTTTAACAACCCAAAAAAGTGCTGATAAATCTATAGTTTCAGTTGGAGATACGATTACGTATACAACTACTATTACCAATACAGGAAATACAGCCGCAACGAATATTACTTTCACAAGCGCTATTCCAGCTAGCACTACCTTTATACCAAATTCAGTCACAATCAATGGTGTTCAGCAGTCTGGTGCGCAACCAGCACTTGGAGTAAATATACCAAATATCGCTCCTGGTGAAACAGTAACTGTTACTTTCCAAGTAAATGTTATTTCTGTTCCCCCTTCCAGTTCGATTATGGGTAATGACACAATTTTATATTCTTATACTGTTGATCCTAACAGCGCTCCTGCTACTACCTCTACTTCAACGAATATTGCTACAAACCCTGTATTAGATGCTATGATAACGATGGTAAAATCGGTCGATCAAACGCTTGTAACACTAGGTGATACCATTACCTATACGACAATTTTAACGAATAGCGGTAATACAAATGCAACGAATATTACTTTCACTGATCTTATACCAGATGGCACAACATTTATTACTGACAGCGTTACAATAAATGGAATCACACAAATTGGATTGAATCCTAATACAGGCATAACGATTGGATCAATTGCCCCTAACAGCTCAATATCTATAGCATTTCAAGTGACCGCTACTTCTACCCCTGTTCAAAATCCTATTGCCAATTCCGCTACTGCTTCTTACACATTTATCGCTGATCCAAATGCACCGATTGTTTCAAGAAATGTTACTTCAAACACAACGTTTACTACAATTAATACTGCTACCATTCTTTCATCGAAACAAGTTGATAAAGCTTTTAGCCACATCGGAGATACACTCACTTATACTGTCACTTTAACAAACAATGGAAATTCCTCCGCACAAAATGTGATTTTCACAGATGCTATGCCGAGCGGAACTACATTTATTACAAATTCATTTTCTATTAATGGAATTCCTCAAAGTGGTGCGGATCCAACAAACGGTGTAAATATTGGGCCAATAACAGCTGGGGCTACAATAACTGTTTCATTCCAAGTAAATGTGACCTCATTACCAACCCAAAACCCAATTGTAAATTTCTCATCAACATCGTACCAATTAGTCTCACCACCTGATGCAGAAACTTCAATTAGTAATCCTGTTTCAACACAAATTAAAGAAGCAATATTATCTATGACGAAAAATGAAAGTGTATCCTTTGCAGATATCGGGCAAACTGCTTTTTATACTACTTCCATTACCAATATAGGCAATACCGATGCAACTAATATAGTATTCACAGATGCATTACCAAATGGACTCACATTTGTTCCTAACACATTAACGGTCGATGGCGTTTTACAACCAAATGCGAATCCAAATACAGGCGTATTACTTGCAACACTTCCACCAAATGAAATATATAGTATCGTCTTTCAAGTTACGGTGAACAGCATCCCACCTATTAATCCTGCACCAAATACAGCAGCAACGACGTATGAGTTTACTGTTGATCCTGTTAATCCTCCCATTTCAAGTACAGCTACTTCCAACACTACACTTCTTCAAATAAACAACGCAACTATTATTAGCACAAAAACAGCAGATCTTACTTTCGCGGATATTGGTAATACAATAACATTTACACTTAACCTCCCTAATACCGGGAATACGGCTGCAACTGATGTAACTATTATCGATATTCTTGATAGTAATTTAAGTTTCGTTCCAAATAGTTTCACAGTTAATGGGCAAACCATTCCAAACGCTGATTTATCTACTGGTGTAAATATTGGTTCCATTAACGGCGGTAATGCAGCAATCGTCACATTCCAAGCAACTGTTACCACACTTCCTACACTTAATCCTATTTCTAATTCTGCTTCTATCACATATCATTATGTCGTTGATCCTAGCCAACCATCTATTACAACGTCCAATCAATCTAATACAACGACCACACAAATTAATAGTGCTATTCTTACTGCACAAAAAAATTCAAATGTATCTACGGTAGATATCGGGCAGGATATTACCTACACCGTTACAATTACAAATAGCGGCAATGTTAGTGCAACAAATGTTATTTTTACCGACCTTATTCCAGACGGAACTTCATTTGAACCGAATAGTTTTACACTGAACGGAACTAGCATCCCAAATGCAAATATCATTACAGGCGTTCCAATTGGTGATATCGCGCCAAACCAGTCTGTAATCGTAGCATTTCACATTAATGCCAATGAAATTCCACCTATAAATCCAATTACTAATCAAGCTAGCGTTAGCTTCCAGCATATCGTTAATCCAGCTAATCCTCCAGTTTCAAAAAACATTGCTTCTAATAGCGTTTCAACACAAATTGAAAGTGCAATTTTAAACACTACTAAAATAGGAGATAAAACATTTGCAACGATCGGTGATACGATTACGTATACAACAACGATTACGAACACAGGAAATATTCCAGCTAACAATGTTGTATTCTCAGACCCTATACCATCGTGGACACAATTTGTTGTAGGATCAGTTGTTGTTGATGGAACTCCATTACCATCCGCTTCTATCATTGACGGCGTTGGCATAAATACAATAACTCCAAATCAAATCGTAACAATCGTATTCCAAGTTCAAATTGTAAGCAATCCAACAACGCTCACACCTGAACTCCAAAACTTAGGATTTGTTAACTTCCAATATAACGTAGGCAATGCATTACAGGCTCAACCTGGCAATGTGGAAACGAACGTCTTCGTTACCTCTATTAATTCAGCAATACTTTCAGCTGTAAAAACTACTAATACAGCCTTTGCAAATATTGGAGATACGATCACTTATACAGTTTTGATTCAAAATAGCGGCAATACAAATGCAACGAATGTAAATTTCTCAGACATGGTTCCAGCAGGTACGACCTTTGTTGAAAATAGTTTTGCTGTAAATGGAAGTACCATTCCAGGCGCAAATCCAAATAATGGAGTTAATGTCGGAACAGTTAGCGCAGGTAGTTCCTTAACCGTTACTTTCCAAGTCATAGTTACATCAACTCCACCTTCAAATCCGATTACAAACGTAGCATCTATTCAATACGCATTCATCGTTGATCCGGCCTCTCCTCCTGTTACAGGCACGATAAATTCTAATAGCGCTTCAACACAAATTAATAACGCAACTGTTACAACTGTTTTACAAGCAAATCGAACAATCGTATCTATTGGAGATGTAATTACGTATACAGCAACATTAACGAATACTGGAAACTTCCCTGCAAACTCTGTATTACTCATTAACGGAGTTCCTGAAGGAGCATTATTTGTTCCAAATAGTGTTACGCTCAACGGGATTTCACTTCCAGATGCAAGTCCAACTCTTGGTATTCCAGTTGGTATTATCGCACCAGGTGATTCCGCTACTATTACGTTCCAATTTCTTGCAAGTTCTATCCCGCCGCAAGGAGCGATTATAAATCAAGCACTTACAAGTTACACGTATATTGTCGATCCAAGTCAACCTCCTGTTACAGCAACATCCTCGTCTAATACAGTTAATACAGCTGTTGTTGATGCATCGTTATCCGCAATTAAAAGTACAGATTCTCTCGTACAATCTACTGACGGTACAATCACTTACACAGTAGTCGTTCAAAACAACGGAAATACTACTGCAAATACAGTTACTTTAACAGATTTGGTCCCAGAAGGAACTGCATTTATTCCGAATAGCGTAACTATTAATAGCGTTTCCGTTCCAGGTGCCGACCCTAACGTAGGAATACCAGTAAACCCCATCACACCGTCAGAAATCGTCACTGTAACATTCCAGGTTATCGTTCAATCTATTCCAAGCGTGAACCCAATTTCTAATACAGCCCGTATTGACTATACTTTTATCGCCGATCCAACTGCTCCTATCATCTCTCGAACAATTACTTCGAATCCAGCTTTCACACAAATTTCGGATGCGACTATCCTTTCTTTAAAAGGAGTCAATGCACAACAAGCAACAACAGGTGATATTTTGACTTACACAATAACACTAGAAAATACCGGAAATATTCCAGCTACTAATCTCATATTTTCAGATACTATCCCCCAAAATACTACATTCGTAGAAAATAGTTTTACACTTAACGGAACAACTATACTTGGTGCTAATCCAAATGTAGGTGTTACTTTACCTACCCTAGCAGCAAACGCTACTCATCTTATTTCATTCCAAATTCTTATTAACGATTCACTCTCGCAAGAATCGATTACAAATCAATCCAATACAACATATACAATCCAACCAGACCCAGGGCAACCGCCTATTACTGAAACATCTACTAGTAATATCGTCATTACAAATTTCGTGCAAGCACAATTGACAATTACAAAAACATCCAATCCAACAACTGTAGATATCGGTGGAACTATACTTTATATTTCTGAAGTGAAAAATATCGGTAATGTTGACGCAATAAATATTAATTTCACAGATTCTATTCCAGCTGGGACTACATTCGTTCTCGATAGTGTCACAATTAACGGTGTCCTTCAGCCAGGTGTAAATCCAGAAAACGGAATACCGATTGGAACAATTCCAGCAAACAGTTCCAAAACGATACTATTTCAAGTGCAAACAAATAATCCACCTACTGAAACCGAAATTGTAAATCAATCTTCAGCAACTTACCAATATGTAAGTATCCCTACAGCCCCACCAGTAAATCGCTCTGCAAATTCTAACATTGTTACAACATCACTTCAAAACGCAAATATTATTTCTGTTAAAAGCGCGGATGTAACTTTCGTATCAATCGGGCAAATTATTACCTACACAAATACACTACAAAATATAGGAACCGTTCCAGCTAACAATACCGTGTTCATTGATAACATTCCGGAAGGTACTATATTCATTGAAGATAGCTTAGCAATAAATAATGTCATCCAGCCTGGTGCGAACCCAGAGAATGGCGTAACTCTCGGCACGATACAACCAGATGAAACAGTCACTCTTTCATTCCAAGTACAACTTACAAATATACCAGAGGGCAATACAGTCATTAATATTTCAGACACTTCGTACGAATACCAAATTGACCCTAGTTCTCCAATTATTCAGCGTAGATCGTTATCAAATGCAGTAAATACTGAAGTACGGACAGCAAATGTTAGCGCCATTAAATCCGCCAATAGATCCATTACACGTATCGGTCAAATCATCACATATACAGTCGCAGTTACAAACGCTGGTACAATACCTATTACAAATACGCTTCTACTTGACGCAATTGCTGCTGGTACCACATTCGTTCCAAATAGCATTCTTGTAGATGGCGTACCAAGACCTAACGAAAATCCAATTACCGGTATCAATCTTGATATAATTCTTCCAAATAATACGATTATTGTTACGTTCCAAGTAAGCGTAGTCTCTATACCGCCACAAAATAACATTAATAATATCGCCGTCATTCACTATGAGTATCGACCAGACCCAAGCGCACCACCAATTTCAGAAACAACCTCTTCCAATAGTACAAATATACAATTTATTGATGCTATTCTTATTGCTACAAAATCCGCTAATACTGTATTAGCTAACATTGATGAAACCATTGAATATACAGTATTCATTCAAAATAATGGATCGACTACAACTAACTCCATCTTTTTTACAGATACTATAGCGGATGGAACAGTATTTATTCCAGGAAGTGTAATAGTTAACAATACTGTACTTCCTGCAGCAGATCCGAATATCGGCTTTTCCATTCCTAATGTTGCAGCAGATCAAATGGCTACAATAACATTCCAAGTTTCCGTTACGAATTTACCTGCTGTAAATCCAACACCTAATACTGCAAACATCGTCTACGACTTTATTTTCAATCCTGACTTTGCACCAATTCAAAAATCTACGACTTCCAATACTACTTTCGTTCAAATTAATGATGCTGATATCGTTTCACTTAAAACGGTTGATCTGACCTCTGTAACAATTGGTGACATTTTAACTTATACAACAACTTTAACGAATACAGGGAATACGGATGCCACTGCTGTTGTATTTACAGACAATATACCTGATGGAACAACCTTTATTGACGGTAGCGTTTTAGTAAATAACATTCCTCAGCTTAACGCCAACCCAAGTGCAGGTATACTTCTAGGAACGATTGCTCCTAACATTTCTATCCCAGTCACATTTTCTGTTACCGTCGTAGCTCTTCCTACTAGCGGCCATGTTCAAAATCAATCAACTTCTCGTTATACAATAAACGTGGAAGAACAAATATCGACTAGCAATATTACTTTCACTGAAGTTATTTCTGCTAATGTAATTGCGACAAAAACAACGCCTATCCAATATGCTGACTTACAAACTATCATCCCTTATACAATTTCCATCATAAATAACGGAAATATACAAGTGGAAAACATTATTGTTACAGATATCATCCCAGCAAATACGAGCTTTATAGAGAATAGTGTTATCGTGAACGGCAACGCTCGGCCAAATGACAACCCTCTTAACGGTATACAAATTGATAACATTCCGCCTAATACGACAGCAACTATTCTATTCCAAGTACGAGTTACTTCGATTCCACAAACAAATCCAATCTCTAACACGAGTACAATTGAATATGAATACACGGTACCAGATCGACCACCTATTACCGAAACTATTATTTCATCAGCTGCCGCAACAGAAATTAATCACGCGAATTTGAATAGTAATAAAGCTGTTGACCTTGCATTTGCAACGGTTGGTGATACGTTAACGTATACGATTACACTAAATCAAACCGGTAATGTTGCAGTAAATGATGTAATCATTCAAGATATTATTCCTCAAGGTACTACGTTTATAGAAAATAGCGTCATTGTAAACGGAGAAACTCTTCCAGGAGTGAATCCAGTAAGCGGCATACCAATTGGTACTATAATTGTAGATGGAGATGCTATCGTTTCATTCCAAGTAACTGTGACTACTATTCCAACACCAAATGAACTAAACAACAACGCAATTACTACTTTTAACTATATAGTCAACCCAAATAACGTACCCGTTACAAATACGACTACAACAAATACCGTCACAACTACTGTCCAAAATGATAATGTCATTGCCATAAAATCTGTTGATGTAACGAATGCCTTACCTGCTCAAACTTTAACGTATACAATTACGATTATGAATAGCGGTAATGTAACGATTGAAGACCTTCTTGCTATAGACACCATACCAATAGATACGACTTTTGTTGCTGGTAGTGTTACGATTAACGGAATCAATCAGCCTAATGAGAATCCTGAAAATGGTATTACGTTAGGAAACCTTGCTCCTAATGAATCTGTTATTATTACGTTCCAAGTGACAATATCTTCTTCTACCCTTCAATCTACAATTAATAATGATGCTTCTGTTTCCTATACCGTTATCATTGATCCAACAAAACCACCTATTACAATTACAAAACAAACAAATACCGTTACAACGACATTAATCGGGCCAATAATTAACATTGAGAAAACAGCAGACAAATCTATCGTCGTTATAGGAGATATCATTACATTCACATTAGCGGTATTTAATCACTCCCCAATTCCGACAATCAGCACTTCTGTTATAGACAGCATTCCAGCTGGTACAACATTTATAGAAAACAGCGTAACAATTAACGGTACTCCCGTTCCAAATGTTCGTCCAGACACTGGTATTAATATCGGCTCTTTACCTGCAGATTCAGTAGCAACTATAACATTTCAAGTCCTCGTAACTTCTATTCCTTCAAACAGTACAATTATAAATTCTGCAACAGTTACCGCTGCCTTTCAATTGACACCACAGGATCCAATTATTACTTTCATTGTTAATTCAAATATCGTTCGTATACCAGTTCAATTTATAACTACAACAGTCACGAAAAATGCTTCCGTCAGCTCAGCTTATTTAAATCAATATTTTGATTACACGGTGCGTATTACAAATACTTCCGAAATTTCACTCTCAAATATTTCTTTACAAGATACCATTCCAGCAGGTTTACAATTTATAAACGGCACTGTCTTTATTAACGGTGAACGCTCTCCACTAGCGAATCCGAATATCGGTTTCCTAGTTGCCACTAATTTAGAGCCAAACGAAACAATTATCGTGTTATTCACAGTACAAGTAATAAGTCCACCTGTTAATAATCAATTTAAAAATACGGCCAATATTTCGTTACAACTTCAAGTCTCGCCTACCGATCCACCAATTACAGTAACCGTTACAAGTAACGAAAACATCGTCACCTTTGTTCCAGAAAATCCAGATGAAACACTTCCAAATTTAAATTGCTTCTTTGACGGTGAACGCTTCATTCGCATTACTCCTCGAAATGTACGAAATTACCTTTGGACTTGGATTTGGTGGAAGTAATTTAAACAAAAAAAGAGATTGTAGTTTGGTTGAAACCAAATTACAATCTCTTTTTCATTACCTTTATCACACTACAATGGAACTCGTCCAAGGATATATAATTAAATATCATCTTAAGTTATCTTAGTCGTAATAAGTTGGCCAGCTTCATTAATAGTAACTTTCCATTTCACTCCACTAGCAGTCTTCATGATTATACCTTTACTTGCCTCTATTTCAATATCTCCAAACATTCTTCCACCAGTTGTCGCTAACCAAGCGCTCCCATTTTCCATAGAAGACCTTGCAAAAATACGATTAATTCGAAAACGCTTATGATCTTGAGAATACCCACTTAATGTAATTCTAACTTTATATAACTGACTCGCCTTCATATTCGATATAATTGTATCGCCAACATTTAATGGAACATCCAACGCAATAACCCAACTTCCAGTTGCACTTAATGCATATTCAATTTTAATTTTCTTTGGACTCTCTCCCCACCCAAAATACATTCCAAAACAATTTAACATTTGTATTGGTTTTTTCGTAAAATCCAGTTCAATTACAACTGGATTACTATCTGGAACGTCAATATAGTTTACACTTTGTTCATCTATTAAATTAAAGCAATTTGTGAGATTCCCCCCGTACGGCACTTTCCCACTTACTTGCTTAACATTATATTTCTGCTGAGCATTTACTAAAATATCATCTTGGTTTCCTATTAAATGAGGTCTATTTAACGTAATCGGTAACTGAATTCGAAGGGATTCTTCATAGGTAGACTTACAAACATTGTATTGTCCTTTATCTACAATAGTTGTAGAAAGTAAATTTGAAAAAAGGTAGTTACGATGCGAATTAGAAGAAAATTCAATGACAATCTGTTCACTACTCATCCGGTACGTATCCCAGATCATACAATCAAATGTATTATACGCACCTGAACAACGAATTACTTTGTTCGTTTGTTGTCTACATTGCACTTGAATATCATGAAACGTATTTCCTGAACTTTCATTTGGCAAATCACTATTTCCATCTACTTCAATCCCATACCCGCATCCATCAATAAATATAGATTGAAATACATTGGCGTTAATCCAGCAAGGTGTATTAATATCATCTATATACTCTGTTTTCAAATATATTGCAGTTTGAAAGTTTTTAATTTGAATAAATTTAACTTGAAAGAAACTAATATAATCCCATGCCTTTTGACAATAAAAATATATAGCTTTTCCTTTATACGATGGAGTTGTATTTATTATATTTATATTTGATATAACAGATTGATTAGGTACTTCGATTTGTTGTGAACCAGAAACATAAATAACAGCAGATTGAAACAATGGATTTATAACTTGAATAGTACCACCAACTATCGAAGCGTTACTTTGTAGCTCAAATGCATTAAAATCTCCATCAATTTGCAGCGTTACGGTAGGATCTAACTCTAATCTTACGTTTGATTTAATAACAATCGGCTTTACAATTTTGTACGTATTTACTCCTGTAATTTTTACTGTCGAAATTCGGTTAGCTACACAATAATCAATAGCTTGTTGAATTGCTAATGAGCTATCATTTACCGAGTTTGGAACTGCGCCAAAACAATCAATGTGAACGCTACTTTCTGGCGCACAATCTTCTTGGGAAGAAATATATTCTGACAAAATAAATTCACTCCTCATATTACCTTTTTTCATATAATATGTGAGTTCTCTCTTAAAAGTTTCTATAATAAAAAAAACAAACGACCTACCCGGTCATTTGTTTAACTCATATATATTTTTCGTTTCTTCTATCATTTTAGTTAACGAGAAATACCTCACTGCTTTCTCTCGTGCTTTCAATCTAATATCATTTACCCTTTCTTCATTCCCTTGTAGTTCTTCAAGTGCACTTGCGAATTCAGATTCGCAATATTCAGATATCAAAACACCTGACTCTCCATCTATTACCGCTTCATTTATTCCGCCAACATCTATTGAAACAATTGGTGTCCCTGTAGCCATCGCTTCAATTACTACCATTGGAAACACTTCACGAAAAGATAATAAAAGTAAGGCATCCATATTCCCTATAAACTCATGCGGCTCTGAAATATTCCCTATCATCTTCACCCTTTGCTGCAATCCATATTTTTCTATTTCTTTCATAATCGATTCTTTCTCTGGTCCATCACCAGCAATATAAAACATAAAATCATTTCTCTTTTTCAACACATTTGCAATTTTGACAAATAGTTGATGGTTTTTCTCTTTGGATAATCTAGCTAATATCCCTATTTTATATGTAGGTTCTTTCTTTTTCTGCTGGAATAAAAACTTTTCAATATCGACACCGTTATAAATTGTATTTATTTTTTCTTCTGCTACATGAATTGAAATTAAATTATTCTTTTCAAACTCACTTACTGTAATAATATTGTTTACATATTTATTCATGAAATAACGAAAAAGCGTTGGCATTTTCTTTTCTAATATCGTTATATTATGTTTCGTATAAACAATTTTCATCTTTTTTTTAATAAACTTTTGAATTAGAAAAGCATATAATACCATTCGCAAACTATTTGCATGAATAAGTTCTATCTTTCGTTTACAAATTTCGTTTCGTAAATAATAAATATTTCTCAAATGATTCCATCGACTAAGTAATATAAAATTTTCTTTTCTAGTAAGAGATTCATATAGTTCTCCATCACCTGCAGCTGTATAAATCTTAAAATCATCATAACGCAAATTACTTTCCAATTTACAGAAATAGCTTTCGGCTCCGCCAGTTATCAATTTATCTGTCATCAACAGTATATTCATAATTGCGTCTTCCCAACTACATTGATTTTATTTTTTTTATAAGCATGATAAGCATACTTACTAAAATAGTAAAAAATTTGCACCGAATTCAGTCGTTCTTGTTCCCTTAACAATTTCCAATACCGAAAAGCTGCTCTAATTTTATTTCTAGAAACAGAATTTGTAACAATTCTATATTTTGCTAACACTTGCTGTATCCCTTTTGCTTCATACCCTTCATGTAATAAGTTCAGCCATAACGCTGTATCCTCCGGCTGTATACTAGGCATTTCGACATACGGAATTTTTTCACGATCAATCATCACTGTTAAACACCCGATAATTGTATTTCCTACTAAATAATGATAGTCAACAGATTTTGGTACACTCACTTCACGATTTAATTCATTACCATTTTCATCAATTAAACTATACGACGCATATGAAAAAGCTATATTCATTTCTTCCATAAATAACAATTGTGTCTTCAATTTATGTGGCAACCATATATCATCACTATCTAAAAAGGCAATGTACCTTCCTCTTGCCTCTTGGATCGCTAAATTCCGAGCTTTAGCAGCACCAACATTTTCTTTTAATGATAATAACCTAATTCGTGAGTCTCCTTCTATTATCTCTTTAATTTTTGCGGCAGATTGGTCGGTTGAACCGTCATCAACGATAATCATTTCCCAGTTTTCATACGATTGATTCTGTACAGATGAAATTGTCTCACCTATAAATCGTATACTATTATAAGAAGGTGTTATTACAGAAACATAAGGCGGCTCGTTATGTGCTGATAGACATTTTACCATCTATCTTTCCCCTTCCTTCATATATTGAAATATACTTCACAACAACTGCTAAAAATAAAAAGAACGCTTCGTTAATAATAAGTGACAATGACATCATCTGAAATAAAAATGCAATCATAGTCAATAGAAGATATGGTTTTTCACGAAACAAAGTATGCTGCGCTAGCTTGAACATTAATATGAATAAAAACGCGCTATATAGAAGAAAACCAATTGTACCCGATTCAGACAAAATTTCTAAAAATGTATTGTGTACATATAATTTTTCATTAAATTGATACTCATAATAATTCGAAAAGTTAAAAGCGCCAATTCCAATATATGGATTGGATAAATAATATTTAAAAGCAGCTTCCCATAATGTAAATCTACCACTTCCATTATCATGAGAAAAATCAGAAATTCGTTTATTTAATATGTCATCTAATTGGCCCCCCATTACACTGTTCGATAAACTAAAAATAACTACACTAAACAATACTAAACTCATAATTATTTTTATTTTTTTGGCGAAACTAGACATACATATATATACAAAAACGACAAGCACAAGCGCTAATATACCCCCCCTTGAAAAGGTTAATAGACTCGTCGTAACACATAAAATTAACCCTAGGATGTTAGTGATATTTTGTAAATTCGTCATATAGTACATAAAAAATATTGTATTATAGAAAATAAAAATGTTAGGATCATCTAGCAATCCAATTAACCGTGGATATCCTCTATCCACTAATAACCCAGCAAAAATTTCTCTCTCTTCTCCACCGTATAAACTAAAGTATTGTAAACCGATTATATAGAGTATTAGACTTACAACATTAAATACTACTCCTACATAAGCAATAGATGATTCAAGTACCACTATTTCAGTATTCCCCAATAAATTCCTCATTATAAAATAGCATCCTAAAACGAGTAGCACGCCAAAAATCATACGAATACTAGCATTTAAATACATAGAAAGAATTCCACTTAAACAATAAATGAAATAAAACAGTAAAAATACAACTTCATGAAAATATAACTTTTGAATATGCAAGTTTTTAATTGTTAAACAAAAATATATGACTAAAAAAATCATATATATCTTCAATGAAAATCCAATATATAAATTGTATTTACTTAACATAACAAATAATATTAGAAAAATAATCCATCCCATCGATACTTTCATATTATTTTCCATAGGCTATATCCCCTGTTTCGTAATATAATCCTTTTTGCGTATTTTTCTTATAAAAGAAAGAAGAAGTTTTTTCAGCTCATAATCATATAGGAATATGGCAGCTACTACGATTAGTATATTAAGAACAAGCGCAATTAAATGATATGTATGCAATATATATTGCACTCCAATAAAGGTTACACCAAAATAAATTGTATACGGTATTACAATTTGGAATACAATTTTTTTCTTCACTACACTTACCGCTATGTATCCCACTAAAGCGACGATTTCAAATAAAACCATAGCATATGCCGCTCCTATCACTCCACCAATACTACTAAAGCTATAAAGCATAACCCCACCTATCACCAATGCTACACACTGCACAACAGTCCTCTTATTTTGACATCCACTCGTCGTTAAACCGTCAGCAATGGCAATATTTAAACTTTGTAGCACAATAAGAAATGATAATATTTGGAGTGGTTCTACTGCATTGCTCCATTCTTCATGAAAAAATATAGAAATAAAGTATGGTGCTAAATGATATAAACCGATCGTCATACATATTCCTACAATCGCCATTGATTTAATTTGAAGTAAATTTAATTTCGTATGCTCTTCTATATTATTCTGGTTATAATGCTTAAAGAGCACTGGAAAAAATGCACCTGCAATCACCCCTGGTACTTGATATAAAGCTGCCGGCATCCGGTACGCCACTGCAAAAACACCTACCATACTTAATGGTAATGTATAGTTAAGCAAGATAGGCGCTAATTGTGGCGTACTCATTATTAAAAAACCGCTAATAATAAAGGGAGTTAATTGCCAAAATAACGCTTTATGAATTACGACTTTCATATTCATTTTCGTCTTTCTTCTCATGATATATATACTGAATAAACCACCAATCATATACCCAAAAGCATATAAGCGAGCCGTTACATACACCGATAACTCTCCGAAAATACAAAAACATGTAATTATAATGACAACTGATGCTGATACAACTTTTATGAGCGCTATATACTTCATACGTTCCGTCAGTTGAAAATAGACAATCCCTATGTTTTGCCAAGTTAATCCTATTAACATGAAAAACATTACGTTTATCATCATATAAATTAAATTTTTATCCGCATACATATAATGAATAGCAATATAACCGATGATAGAAATAAAAATAAGTAAAATCATCCTTATTTTTATATACGATGATAAAATCTTCTCTAAATCTGCCCCATCCTTTGCACCTTCTCGAAGAAACGTATTACTAAGTCCTAAGTCTGTAAAAAATAACATAACAAACGTCACTGCTATGGCAACACTAAACATCCCATAATGTTGTGCGTTAAAAAAGTTTGCTAAAATAATTAAACTGACAGCCTGAAGAAGGTTAGCTAAAATCGTACTATAAAATAGATGGATAATATTATTTAGAATAGATCTACCCATACCAGTTCTCCTTTGCAAGTAACCTACTTACATATGTTGTTTTGTTTGCATATAAATTTATCTTGCACCATTACCGTTCAATACAATTAAAACGGTCTTACATAAAATACGGATGTCCATCCGAATCGTTTTCATTTCAATATACTCCATATCCAGCCTCAACTTTTCCTTTGGATCAAGATTATATCCTCCATTTATTTGTGCCCATCCTGTTAATCCTGGTTTTACCATTAAACGATCCTTAAATTCTGGAATATACGTATCAAATTCATTATAAAAAAACTCTCTTTCTGGTCTAGGGCCTACAAAAGACATATCTCCTCTTAAAATATTTAAAAGTTGCGGTAATTCATCAATTCTCGTTTTCCTTATAAACAATCCAACTTTTGTAATTCTTGGATCATGTTCTTTTGCCCATTGTGGGCCATTTATCTCAGCATCCTTTACCATCGACCTTAATTTAAATACATTAAACTTCTTCCCGTTTATACCTAAACGTTCTTGAAAGTAAATTGGAGCCCCTGATGTTTCTAAAGTAATCATAATACAAAAGAACAACATAATTGGTATCGTTAATAGTAACAATATGAGTGAAAATATAATATCAAACAAGCGTTTTACACTTCGATTCAATATGCTAGGCTTCTCTTGAGCCGGAATCGTATACAACTTGGCTTGATTTGTTTCACGAATCATGGATCGTTACCCCCACATTCAAGAATATAAAATTATACCTATTAATTCACATTCTTTCCTATTTATATCAGCTATTACTTTTTGCACTGTACGTAGTGAATCTTTTCGCTTTTTAACTGCTAAGACCACTCCATCGCATTTCCCTGCAATAATGTGCGTAGCAGGAAGCTCAAATACTTCAGAAGAATAAAAGAAAATGTAATCAAAATCTTCTTTCCACTTAGCAATCGCATTATCAAATTCATCCATAGCAACTAAGGGCGTCCCTGTGTGTACTGTTTTTTTTGCAGGAATACAATATAAGTATTTAGACAAATTACTAGAAAAAGATTCATAATTACAGGGGGAAGAGCTTATGATATCATTTACTGTTATCATGTGATCACTTTGTAATAATACATGTAGTTTAGGGTCAGAAAAATTCACATCAATAAGTAATACCTTTTTCTTCATTTCCGCAAACACTAGACCCATATTTACTATAAGCGAGGCAACAACCCCTCTGTCCTTCGTTGAACTAACTGTGAACAGTTGTTTTCCAGATTTTTTCAACTCGTGATACACCGTATAAAACTGCTCTTTCATCAGATCATCATGCAGATCGAATGGCAGCTGTTTCTTTGTCCTAAACATCGACATGTTCACCTCGATATATAGATGATTGTTTATCAAACTCTGTAGGTTTCTTTTTTCTATTCGGTTTCATATTTATGTGACCAATAACAGAGACTGTTGTTATTTTCTCTAAATCCTGTTCCACGTATATACGTTCATCAAAATAATCTCGAAATACAGCTAAACCTATCCCAACAAAAAAACTAACAATTAAAGAAATAGGAATAATCAGTTGAAATTTCGGAAACAATTTTTCAGCCTGTTCCTGTAACTCAGGATCAGTCAATACTTTCACTCCTTGTACATTTGTGTACTGTTGAAAGCTTTTTTGTGATTGCTCTGCCAATGTCTTTACAATGTCTTTCACGACTTTCGGATTGGAATCTTTTACTGTAACAGTTACAATTTGTGAGTTGTCCGTATTCACCACCGAGATTTTTTGTGCTAATTCATAACTTGATTGCTCTAATTTCAAAGTTTTTTTGACTGTTGAAATAATTAATGGGCTTTTTAAAATATCGACATACGATGTTACTAGTTGCTTATTTTCTTGTGTTTTATTTGTTGAATTTTCCTTATTAAACTCATCTAAATTCCCAACAAGAATTTGCGTTGAATATTGATATGACGGCTTTAAAACATACATAGAGATAAGAACTAAAGAAGCGGTTAAACAACACATCGTTAAAATAATCGTTACGAATCTTCTTTTCAATAATTGTTGAAAATCTTTTATACTCATTTCTTGCTTCAATTATTTCACCGCCCTTTTCTGAATAACATCCTGCAAGTCACTCTTTACAGTTAACCCTTTCTCCTTTCTATCCACTTGTTTTGTTACATACTTTCCGACTCTAAATGCAAATTTTTCTACATATATATACGAGAGCATTGCAAATATAAACGAAAAAATAAGCGAGAAAATTAAAATAATAGGCAACGGTAATATTTCATGGAGCATGTATACAAGGGAAAATAACGATATAATATGATATAAATAAAGACTGTAAGAAATCTTCCCCAAATATAACAAGTATTTATTACGTAGCAAGGACGACAAAGTTGATATTGACAAGCTTAATATAACAAATAGACATGCACTTATCGCCACTACGTAGTCTCGAAATATAAAATTATTGAGCACTTTAATTTCTCCAATAAGTCCTTCATACATAAAAAGTAAAATCGCAAATAAAAACCATGCAATTTTCGTGTTTTTAGTACAATTACTATAAAAAACTATTAAATTATTTTTATACTTCGCAACTAGTGCTCCTAGTAAAAACAGCACCGTGTAATGCAACGTTAACGCATAGCTCGTTAACGTTAAGCCCGAGCGAAACAAAAATAATATTACGACAGAACATATACTAAAACTAAACAATAATAGTAATGAACGCCTTAACGTTTTTCGTAAACAAATCATCAAAATTAACGGAAAAATTATTGATATTCGCATTTCATGGACAAGTGACCAAATCACACCGTTATATGCATCTGTATTATATTTCCCAACCAATAAAATATGTTGCGCTATTAAGCTTGGAGAACTTTCAATCGTCCATGAGCGATTAAACCATTCACTTAAATAAGAAATACCATATTCACTAATTGTAGCCTGGCATATAATAGCTATAATTAGTGCCACAATATAGGGAATATATATTCTGCATATACGTTTTAAAAGGTATGACCCATAGCTACTATAGGTTTTTTGAATAGATTCATACAAAACAAATCCGCTCAAAACAAAAAAGATAATAACAGATTCGTTACCACTACTAAAAATAAGACGAGCAGGCGTTTCTTTTAATAGATACACAACAAATGGTTTATTATCTTCATAACTGTAATTTTGAAATGCTGAAAAAATCATTAAATGATGACCAATCATTACTATTAATGAAGAAATCCCTCTTATAGAATCCAATTCTTCGTATCTCTTCATCTTTTTACATCAACTCCTAATGAAATGATAATAATCATTTCAAAGCGACATCTTTATTCATATTCCTCTCCTTTCTTTTCATTCCAATTTTTCATATTAAAATGATTTTATAGTATAAATTTGAGTGTATTGTAACATTTTTTGTAATATTATGAATAGCGAATCTCAAAAATTGGTATATACCAATTTCAACCTCGAAAAATGAGTAATATTGATAGAAAAACACTATAAAAATATCTTGCATATTTACATAAATTAAAGAGATGAATAGCGTTTTTTATTTTATTTAATTACTGGCACCACTATATGCTACATGTCGTTTCTCAATTCTCTCTTCAATTTCTTTCATATTTTCTTTATTATTTAATAGTGATTGTTTATTTTCAATTAATAATTGTTTAAAAGATTTTCTCACTTTTTTTCTCATTTTCATTGTCCTCCTTGGGGGATGGTTTATATAAAAGATAAAGAATTATCTGTGTGTCCTTATAATAATTGATTGTTGTGAATTCTATTTGAACTTCATATGAAAATTCCGTTTATTTTCTGACAACTTTGTGAACACGAAAGAAAGACTCTCTAAAACTATGTTGAAATTAATTCACTTCATTATAAAAATTACTATTCCCATCAACTTTTATCATTATATCTTGTCGAAACATTTATATATTTAAAATTGAGTTCGACATAATTTTATTTACTATAATACTGTTTACAAAAACAAAAAGAAGGAGTCACCAAGTCAAATTTCGACTTATGCAACATCCCTCTTTCCAAACTATTTATAGCATATTTATTAATATTTCAGGTCTTCCCCAATTCATTTCTTCACAAACAAATCTAAGTTTTTCTTCATCCATTGTGTGTAATCCCTCTTCTAGTGAACATGAAATTGGAACTTCACAGTGAATTTGTGCTAATTGCAACGAAATATTTAAGTTCTCTAAATCACTTTCAATCTTCGTACGCTGCGCTTTTGTTAATGATTCTACATTTTCTAGTACAGCGGATACTGTTCCGTGCTCTTGAATAAGCTTATACGCTGTTTTTTCACCGATACCTTTTACACCTGGATAATTATCACTTGTATCTCCCATGAAAGCTTTTGCATGGACGATTTGCCACGGCTCTACACCTTTTTCTTCCATAATTTTCTCCGGTGTGTAATATTCGTAATTTCCAATTCCTTTACGCAGAAGCATAACTGTAACGTTCTTATCAACAAGTTGAAGTAAATCTGTATCACCAGTTAAAATATAAACTTCAGCTTCATTGCAATATTGTTTTGCAAGCGTACCGATACAATCATCGGCTTCGTAGCCTTTCATACCGATAACTGGAATGGATAATTTCGCAGTCATTTCTTGCACTAAATCAAATTGAGGAATTAATTCTTCTGGTGGCGCCGCACGATTTGCTTTATAATTCGAGAACGATTCTGTTCTAAATGTCGTACTTCCCATATCCCAGCATGTAACGATATGTGTTGGTTCGATCGCTTGCGTAGCTGTTAACAAGTGTTTCATATAACCATGAATCCCGTTCGTAGGGGTTCCATCTTGTCGTTTCATAAATTGTCCGTAGACACTTGTTGCGTAAAAAGCACGAAATAATAGTGCCATACCATCAACTAATAATACTTTTTTCATAATTCCTCTCCTATTAAAAAAATAATAACCTCACGTTATCACGTAAGGTTATATAAATAGATTACCATTCTACGTTTTTGCTCAACTTTGTCTATTATACATGGTTTTTGTATATTTAGCACCATTAACACATTAAGACATCCTACTACAACAAGTATGCAATATGCCTGAATACGTATTTTTCCCAGTAGAAACAACGACAGCCTTTGCATTTCCACTAACAATATGCGAACCTTTAAAACATACATTTTCAAGCTCAAGTGGATTATAATCTTTCATCCGTTTTAATGGAATAAATCGTTTACGTTCAAGGTGATAGCAGCTTTCAAACTTCTCTATACTCGCTTCGTTTCCCGTTAACACAGACTCATTCACTAATAAATCATCTGCATAAATAATACGTACATCAGCTGGCACAGCATCTCCAGCCGAAAGAAAAATCATATCTCCAGGTACAAGTTCTTGCACTGGTATCTCCATCATTTTCAGTTCACTATTTAGCCCTGTACTACTAGAACATTCTACTCTAGATACAGTAATCGTTTCACGTTGTAATTCATCACACACACGTTGTTTTGAAAAACCTGGAATCATGCCACCAAGCTTCATCATTACTTCTGCAAGAATTGCTCTTTTTGAAGTTAGTTCATTTCGGCCATATACTTGAATACGTTTTTGCGCCTCTTTCATTGATAGTCCGTCTCTTGTTGTTTTAAAATATGCAAATACAGATTTTACATCTCTTGTTGCAATTTCAATTAATAAATCTTTATTTTTTTGGAGCATTGTTTGTTCTTTTATTGATTTTTTATTTAGTTTATATGACGTGTTACCCACAGTTTTGTTTGCATATAACATATTATCGTCTCCTCCTTTACAACATAGGAAGAAACGCTTTGTTTCTCAATTTATCCACTTTGCTGTGAAAGTGTCTAGCGCTTTATAAACGCTACATTGTGATAAATATAGAGGGAGGAACAAATCGTTTCCTGCCTACATCATATATTTTTGATTTGAAGTATATGGGTAACGGAACCGAGTCAGAATTTGACATGCTCCTCACCTCCTCGTTTAATTTTATATTTTATACTATGATATTACTCATAGCTTGGTAACAAAAAAGACCCCTACCCTTAAGAGAGTAGTGGCCATTACATACACAAATAAACGATTTCTAATATAATTAGAAATCTACGGACCTCTCCCTCGCCGAGTTTTAGCACTGTATAGCATAGGTACATTACCAGCTACGTTAAGAAAAACCTTAATTCGATCATTCCTGTTGACCCATTGGCGTCTCTCGACATTTTTGGGCAGTAGCATTTCTCTATACAGGAGCCTCACCTAACAGAGACTTATTTTCATTACATTGAAAATGTTACTCTTATTTAAATTAGATGTCAACAGTAGCCTACAATTTTTTCAAAAGGTATGGCAAACTAACGTATATAAAGTGAAACTTTAATCAGTGGGGGTTTTGTTCATCCCCCACTGATTATTAGCCCTCACCAATCGGGCTGCCCGGCAAATAGCGGGATAAAATAAAAAACTTTACGTTTAAACGTAAAGTTTTTAATAAGTTATACAACCAGCGATTACAATCCCAATTGAAAGCGATAAAAACATAAGAAAAAGACCGACTGCTTGATTATCTTCTTCGAGACTTTTGTTTATATTAAAGCGTGGTGTAAGCCACTCAGCTAAATAAAAGACGATAATTTGAGCCAAAATCCCAACTGCTCCCCACGAAATCATATCAAGAAGTGAAATTGAATTAGCTGCTGTCGAATATAAAACAATAGCTAACCCAAGTAATCGTCCTCCAAGCACATAGCTTACCGCCTTATTCCCTTGAGCCATTAACTTAAATTCCTTAACTTTCGTTGTCACTTCCATCAAGAACAGACCAATACATAAAAGGCCGAGTGTTACTGCTAGATATAATAAAAAATTAATCATTTTTTCCCCCTCCTTTTTATACCTACCGGTAAATAGTACGATTCATTTCCTGTAATCTTTTCTCCCGCGCGAATACCGATACTACTCGCTTTTCCAGCAATTAAAAACGAACCAAACACATACGACAGTTTCTCCATCCCTTTTTCTGTTTCCAAGGATACGACTGGAAGTTCTATATACTTTTGAAATATCGGCAGTGACGCTTTATACGTTTGGTGTGCATTTTGAAGCATAATATTTTCGTCTTTATCGCGAATCGTAATTGTATCTCCTTCTCTCCCAAATGAAGGTTTTTGAACGAAAGAACCTTTGCCTAAAAATAAATCTGGTTCTAAATATGTAGGTAACATATATTCTTTAATCCACTGTTGTTCCTCATTTGTATAAAAGGCCTCTTCTTCTGCTAACCCCCAAATAAGACACTGAATTGATTTTGGCTGAAGTAAAAATGCTGACAAAGGATTTATTATAAAAAGCTTTCCGGCTTTTACAAGTTGTAACAGTTCCACACCTACCAAATCTCCTGTTTCAGGATCTTGATCCTCAATTAAATCTTCTATCGGATATGTTTGGCGATATAAAACATCAATCTTCGCCCCATCTTTATCGACTAGAGCATCTTTCGTAATTCTAAGTTCTGACATTGGCACTACTTTATTTTCAACATGGCATAACTGACTCAAATACTTAGTCGTATTCCAATCCTCAATATGTTCATGATGTGCTGTAAAAACAACATTTGGATTGTCTAATCCCTTTGTCGCTTCCATTACGGCTTTCGTAACACCAGAAGATAGTAATCGTTCTTGATCCGAGTTTGGATCATCATATCCTAGGTTTTCACAAACTTTTCCATTCATTTGAAAGCATTCCATAATAAAAGTTGGTGTATCACTATTAAACTCAAGCATTTTAATTTGGTTATCGTCCGTTATAACGAAATCAAATCGTGAAATAACAGATTCAGGATATAATTCTTTCATTCTAATGAATGATAAGCTCGCAGGAGGAAAACCAAGCTCAAGAAGCTGTTCGTCACTTAAATTACGTAAAAGTCTAGCAGTCTTAAAAAATATTTTCCCCATTCGTTCAGTAGCTAATTGCAATTGTTCCAAAGTCTGATTTGTTATAGAAAAAACATGAAACAAACTATACTCACATTCATATAAATCCGACCAAAAATTTGGATATTTCAAATAAAACTCTTTTCGATTTCTTATGTATTGCGACATATTTTAGCCCCCAAATCCTCCCTTTGAACCGCTTCCAATTCCACCTTTAAATTCAGCAGACGATTGATACGATTTAAACGCCGATGAATTTTTAAAGGTGGACTTATTTTGATAGTATCGCCCACCATAGAAATAATGCCCACGATAACCTGAACTACTATCATCACACTGCCATACCCCAAGTTCATCATCCCAATCCCAATCAGAACAACTATTATCATTCGGTTTTGGGGGAAGATCTTGTGCGCAGCCAAATAAAGTGCCAGTCATTAAAGATGTTACGACACCACCTACTAGCCATTTCGTTTTTGTCACCTTCGCACTCCCCTTTTTAAATTATATTTCTATTATATAAGACGGCATGATAAAGTAGAAGAAAAAGGAAGAAGAGGGATTAAATGCGCTTAGAATATCGACTTAATGATGAAACAAAAGGGTATCCTGCTTTATGGAACTACGCAAATATTTCTAATTCTGAAATTATCGCACGCATGACTTGTGAATATTTTATTAAAGAGAAAAATACTTATGTTGTTACTGCAACTTCGGTTGATCCAGACGGAACAGTAGTTATTTATATTCAAAAAGAAGTTTTCGCAAATGACCCTTCAGACCCTACATACTCCTACATCGGTTTTGAAATTAGAGAACTAAGTGAAACGAGTTCAAACATAGTAGATAGTCAAGATGTATGGAACTACGAAGAAATTTTACCATCTCTTCATTCAGATATTATATATATTCAGCGAGACGGCATGTCTATGGAATTCTCCTTGGATTCAAGAGAGATTGATGAAGACAGAAAGTGCTACATTTATTACGGAAACTTCACAGGTGAATCAAGATAATATTGATATATCTATGCAACAAAAAAACCTTACGTATAAAACGTAAGGTTTTTATATAGCCCCACATATGCCGTTCTCTCTAGATGTCCATAAACCTGCTCTCACAGGTGGATGCTCTCACAAATGTTTGTAACTTCCTTCTTAAAAAGATGGCATGTTAGCTACATTTAAATATTGAACTTCCATATTAAACTTATTGGTTTAAGACATGCATAAGCTACGTACACCGTAGGAATTTTATATAAGGTTAGTTGAAATAAGACCCCCGCACGTGCCGCTCCTCGTAAATGTCCAAAAACCCGCTACTCGCAGGTGGATGCCCTCACAGTTACCGTACATCTTCCTCCACAAGGAAGGCTTGATGATGGTCGCTAAATATTGAGCTTCCGTATAACTAACATCGGTTTTAGACATAAATAAGTTACGCACACCGCAGGATGTATTATTTACTTGTCGTTATATTATCACATTGTTTCTAATGTGTAAAATACAAAGTTTTTCGAGCAATCTCTTGCTTGTGACCTTATTTTAATACAAATTATTTTTGCATGCAAGTGATTAATCTTCTTCTTTTGCAATTTGATTTTCTGGATAAGAAATCCAATCACTCCAGCTACCTGCATACAATTTAACATTTTGGAATCCAGCCAATTTTAATGCAACGATATTTGGACATGCCGTAACACCAGAACCACAATATACAATGGTTTCCTTATCTTTCGACAGGTTTTGGAATCGTTCTTGTTGCTCAGCTTCATTCTGAAATTGTCCTGATTGCAACATTCCATCCTTCCAAAAATAATTTACTGCTGTCGGAATATGTCCTGCTTTATGATCGACAAGTTCCTCTACACCAGCATAACGTTTTGGCTCTCTTGAATCAATTAACGTAACATCTGCACCTGCCTGGATATTCTCTCTTACTGTTTCCATCGATACAAGCATCTGATCTTGTATGTTTGTTTTGAATGTTTTTCGTATAACAACAGGAATTTCCGTTGTTGTCGGTAGTCCATTCTCTTTCCAAACCGGGAAACCACCATCTAATATATATACTTTCTCATGTCCTACATAGTTACATAACCACCATAAACGAGCAGCATTTGCACCAGCTTGACTGTCGTACGCAATTACTGTCGTATGTTCATCAATACCAACCTCCGAAAGCTTGTCCGCAAACTCTTCAATGCTTGGCAACGGATGGCGGCCACCATGTTCTGCTATAGGACTTGATAAATCTAAATTCAAATCAAAATATAACGCATGAGGAATATGTTCTTCTTTATACTTTTCTCTACCCCAATTAGGCTTCGCTAAATCAAAACGACAATCGATTACACGGACGTTCTCATCTTCTATATGCTCACGTAACCATTCGACTGTAACTATCATCTTTAACGACCTTCTTTCTCTTGTAAACGACTTACATACTCCATAACCATTTCTTCTGTAACATATTTACGCTGCAAGGTAACACCATTTTTTGCAAGATCATTAATTTGCTTTGTTACAACATTAATGACATCAACCGAAAATTCTTTCCCATTTGACGCAAGAGATACGGCTGCTTCAATAGCTGCTTCACGCTGCGCATCTAATTGTAAACATGCTTTTACACTTTCATTTTGTTTACGAGAATGTGCTGTAATTGCTTTATGTACTTCCATCTTCTCTTCCCCCTAAATAAGTTATACGTTCTAATTCAATTCCATTGCAAGCCGAATCATATCACGACATACAATCCCATTTTCAATAATCTCTTCTTCATAATGCTTTGAAAAGTAATCAAAATCAATAGAAAAAATACGAAATCCACATTTTTGATATAAAGCAAGTTGTGAAACACTAGAATTACCTGTACCAATTTCAATTTTGGACATACCATATTCCTTAGCTGTTTCTACAGCATGCTTTAATAGCTTCTTTCCAATACCTTTTCCTTGCATATGTTCTACAACCGCAATATTCATGATTTCCATCGTCTTCGGCCTTGTTTCCAAAAGAACATACACACCGATGACGCTGTCCCCTTGCTTTGCTACGTATGTTAACCCTCTTTGTACATATGTAGCTATTTGCCGTTCACTTGGATCAGCAAGTAGCAATAAAGACTTCGGTATAGCCTCTTTTAAAATACGTTCTATTACAAAAGACATAAAAAATCCCCCCATCTCTATTGTTCTAAACCCTCCTTGTCTACCATAAATAATAGAAAGGAGGGATTCACCATGGACAACAATGAGAAAAAATGCAACGTCATCTCTATTGATGGAAAGAAGAAGAAAAGCGACACGTATTCCTACCCAAAATTAGTAGTAGAAAACAAAACATATGAATTTTCTTCATTCGTCTTATGCGGTGAAACACCAGATGGCAGACGACTCGTTCTTACTCATATGATTTCTACCGATGAATTTGCTGGATTTGTCAAATCTTTAGATACTGTACTGCAAAAGAAAATTGAACGAATCTTTTTCTCATAACGACTATATAACATAAATTTCTTTTTCAATCTCTACTAACTGCTTTTGCAATTGTTCTTTACTTTGTTCATATAGAGATACATCGATCGTTTCAGCCAATGCAAACAATATACTTTCATAATAGTTCATCACATCTTGTTGCATCACTTTTTGGAATAAGTTCCACTTCATATCCCATTCTTGCTTATAATGATGAACAAATAAATCTTTTTCATCGGCTACATAGTTTGATACGAGCGGTTCTAATACAGATTTAGCGTCTTCTTGCATAAAAGCTTTGTCATTCTTTTCAAAAAAGCTTTTCTCATTTTTAAAATGTGCCAGTGCTTTTTTGAAATCTTTTATTTCAACTGAAGGGAACGGTTCTTTATGTGTAATATCTTTATATTCATACTCCACTGTTCCATTCATAGAAATTGATTGATTTTCTACTTTACAGTTCACTACAATTTCGTCCTTTGCACGCTTCATCGCTTCGTCTATCCATTTTTCAAGACGTAATGATGTCGCACGCATTTCTTGTAATAAATCATGCTGAATAAATGCTACCAATTCCATAACACACTGTTGCAATTGTGTTTTCACATTTCCATCCGTTCGAAGTGACGCCGGATTAATAAATTCAGTAAACACATCGTTATAGCGTAGGAATAGACGCTGTTGCACGTAATAAAGCAACTCTTTCACTTCATTTTGCATCGCCTGTTCTTCAGCAAGTACACTATATGATGAAATGATATGAAGTAGTTGATCACGCTCTGCTTCATATTTTTTCGTTTGCTTCTCTTTCTCTTCATTCCCCTGCTTTGCACCATTTATCATGTTTACTAAAAGCTGATCTGCCCCTTGCAACGCACCGTATAGAGCATGCACAGAAACAAGCATTAAATCTCTCATCATAAAGGACGTAAATGATTCCTCAAACTTAGTAATTCCAGAGTTTTGTAAAATACCATACTTCTCTTTTTCAACATTCTTTCCTTGTTTCTCTTCAAGCGCACATAAACTTGAAATTGCAAATAAACGCGGATTTCTAATACCGTATTGCAGTAGCTGATCTGCGATATAACCTTTTACCATTTCAAGTTCTTCTTCAGACTCTGCTAAATCCGCCGCATTAATTAAGAAGAACATTTTATCAAGGGCAAAAGTATCCTTTACACGACCAAGCTGAATTAAAAATTCACGATCAGCACGAGAGAATACATGGTTATAATATGTTACAAATAAAATAGCATCTGCGTTTTTAATATACTGGAATGCAACATCCGTATGGCGAGCATTAATAGAATCCGCTCCAGGTGTGTCTACAAGCGCTACTCCCTGCCTTGTTAAAGCACAATCATAATAAAGCTCCATATACTCAACGAAGCATGATTTTTCTTCATTCGCTACATAATCAGAGAACTCTTCTAATGTGACTTGTACTTGTTCTCCTAAATAAGTAGAAACTGCATCATACCCTTTTTGTACCGCTCGTAAGAAGCTAAATGTTGTTTTTTGCTTCCCAGTCGGTGAAGGATATTTCATAACTTTATCAATTTGTGCTAACGCCTCATCTAACGTAGTAATCTCATAATGAAACAGCTTATAAACAGCTTTCATATCTTCTAATAGAGCTTGCTTTGATTTGAATTGAACCATTACTGTTCCGTGTGGTTTTTCCTCTGTAACCGGCAAAATTTGATTAATCGTTGCCGTCGTCGGATTTGGTGATACAGGAAGTACCTTCTCACCAAGTAAGGCATTGGCAAATGATGATTTCCCAGCACTAAAAGCTCCGAATAACGCTACTGTAAATTGTTTCGTTTCCACACGACGCCTTTTTTCTATCACCTCTTGCTGTACATGTTTCAGCGCTGGCAATGGCTCTAATATCATTTCAGCTTTCTTCACTTTCTCTAATATACGCTGAATATTTAAAGCTGCCGTTCCTTTTATCTCTTCTTCATGAGCCGCTACGTTATCATTTACCATTTCCTGCTCTTGTAGTGTGAATTTCTCACTAACAATTTGTTTTTCACGTTGCAATATCTCCTCTATTTGCAATCCTTCTGGTGTAGCAACACGCTCGTGCCAAACATTTTGTAAATAACTTTCATATGTCTCTAAATTGTTACTGTATTGTAATTCCGTCTCTTTTGCCGTTTGCAACATCGTATATTTTTCAATCTCTTCTTCCATACGAGCAACTGCTTCCTTCACTTTTTGCTTTAAAACGACTGCACTTTTATCAAAAATTTGCTGTGCTTTTGTAAAATAACGTTTCTTCAGTTCATTCGCTACATCCGCTGTATAAAGAAGTAAGTAATCACCTGTGAAACCTGCACCTTGTTTAATGACTTCAGCTAACATTTCTGGTCCAAAAGCAATTTCTAAAGCATATATGTCTTTCCCAATTTCCTCCGTGAACAATCCTTCTTCTTTTAAGAAGGCTACAATAAATTCTTTCACATGAAAATCAAGTTGCGTTTCAACAGTCTTTTGAAGGGCAGAATAAAACGCCTCTACACGTCTTTGTTTTTCTTGCTCCGTCTTTCCTTTCGCAAATAGCAAACCAACTTTAAACTTTGTTAATTTCGTTTCTAAATATGCATTTGCCAATTCTCTCATTTCAAATGGCATTAAATACGCGTTATCTAATATAGCTTGTAAACCTTTTATAAATTCGTTTCTCACATGAGATTCTTTACTAGCCTCGCGATGTTTAGTTTCCGTTAGCTCTTCTTTCTTTTCAACTATTTCTGAAATCGAAAGCGGTGATGCTAACTCTTCCTCATATGTCAAAAGAGCTTTTTCATTTTCAGAAACAATAAACGAGAAATGTTCTCCCATTAAATGTTCTGTTTCTCGCTCCATTCCCTCTCTTACATACTGCTCTTTTTCTTTCATAATAGAAGTAATTAATGTTTCTAAACTTCCAATTTCATTATGTGGATGGTTCATCATTCGTAATGACGTATAATAAACTCCATCTACTTCAATATCCCAGTTAGAGAACGATTGTTTCACACTATCTTTATAATCCTCAAATGATAATTCGTTTTCTTTATGTTTATCTATTTGATTTACAACGAGATAAACCGTTTTATTACGTTGTTTCAATTCTTTAACAAATTGCAAATTCACTTCCGATTGGACGTGATTATAATCCATCATATAAAAAATTACGTCTGCTAGATGTAGCGTTGATTCTGTCGCTAGTTGATGGGCATCATCTGTTGAGTCAATCCCTGGTGTATCAACTAACATAACACCCTCAGGAATTGGTGCATCATTCCGATAAATATGAACACCAATTACCTCATCGCCATCTTTACAAATTTGCTTTAATTCTTCTGCTGAATATGCACCGTCATATTCGTACTGTTCTCCAGATTTAATCGTAACAACAACACGATCAAATCCCTTTTCAATTTTAACGACGTTAGCGCTTGTCGGAATTGGACTTGTTGGTAACAACTGCGCTTTATATAGATGATTCATCATCGTTGATTTCCCTGCTGAGAAGTGACCGCAGAACGCTATCATAAGCTGCTCTCGTTTATATTTTTGAATTACTTCAAACAACTTTAAGCTATTCTCTGCATCGCCGTGTTTTTGCCACTCTTCATAAAAACAAACAAGTTTTTTCATACCGTTTGTCTGTACTATGTTTGTCATCCCCTTGTTCCCCTTTATCCAAGATGTATATACTTTTCCCCGCTAATTGCGAGCTCATAACCAGTGAGAGTTACACCTACCCATTGATTACAGTTTCACTTTACTATCATACTAAATTTTCAGCATATTCTCATTAAAAATAAAAAATCCCTTTCATTCTTTTTACAAATGAAAGGGATTTTATGTCATATCACTCATTTTGCTGTTCCTACTCCATTTAAAACATACTTTGCAATAACTGCATATACAGCAACTGTACCTGCTACTAATGCATATACCATACTCATGCACCAACCTTTTTTTGATAATGATTATCACTTTTGAATACATTTTATCATTAAAGAGAATCATTATCAACACTTTCCATAAAGAAAGCTCCTTATAAGAAGGAGCTTTACTGCCTGTTTTGAAAAAGGTTAAAACTTGTTGTGCACTCTTATTATATCTCATCCTACATAACTTAACAGTTTAAAAAAATGGAAATATCCCCTATCCCCTCCATCTTACATTTTGTATAATAAAAGGGAATTACTTAACAAGGAGGAAAAAAATGACACAAAATCTTACACAAGGCGAGAGGATACACTCCATTGATATTATTAGAGGAATAGCTGTACTAGGTATTTTTCTTGTAAATTGGCCTGTTATCGCCGGGGTTGACTCACGTGATCTTTCAGGAGTTTATGAGGGGCTAGATAGCTATATCCGTCTATTCTACGATATGTTTATTCAAACAAAGTTTTATACTATCTTTTCGTTTTTATTTGGCCTAGGATTTTATATTTTTATGACTCGTGCTGAAGCGAAAACAGATCGTCCAAAAACTTTATTTGCTCGTCGCTTACTTATTTTATTATTATTTGGTTTCTTACATTACGTTCTTCTATGGGACGGAGACATTTTACATACGTATGCAATCGCTGGATTTTTCTTATTTTTATTTTATAAGAGAGAAGCTCGTACCATTTTAATATGGGCAATCGTTTTATTAAGTATTTTTCAGTTTCTTATGCTAATTGCTAGTATTGGTATTGCCTTCATGCCAAAGGAGGAGCTTGGGTTATCCTTACCAATCATGCCACTTGAAGACTGGGTGTCACAAATACAAAATCGTTTCCATGCATTTTATGCTGATGGAATTAGACTAAACGTATTCATGCTACCAGAAACAGTTGGGCTATTTTTACTTGGTTTATATGCCGGTAAAAAGGATATTTTCCGCCGTACGAAAGAGTTAGATCCAAAGCTTAAAAAATGGCAAATTATTATGTTCATTTTAACATTGCCAATGTGGTTCTTCATGGTCCGTTATTTCTTATCAAAACCATCTTATGAACCAATTTATATGCAGGCCTTTACAATGTTTAGCGGCAAAACATTATTCATATTCTACATTTTCACGCTCATGCGTTTATTACAAAAAGAAAAATGGCAAACATTATTACGTCCATTCCAATACGTTGGACGAATGGCATTAACAAATTACATCTCGCATACAATTGTTACATTACTTGTATTCGGGCTATTGTTTAAAAATGATTATCTTGCTCCACTATGGGTTGGACCACTATTCTGCATTAGTTTCTACACGTTACAAATCTTTATTAGCCGCTGGTGGCTTTCACATTACCAATACGGGCCACTTGAGTACATTTGGCGTCTTGGTACTTACGGGAAAATGATGCCACTAAAAAAGAAAAGCAAGGTCTCATAACGAGACCTTCAGAGTGTTGGGAAACCCTTTAGGGGTTCCCAACATTCTGGAATCATTTTGAT
>NZ_JBMDKC010000309.1:0-538 GCF_057809515.1 Bacillus sp. FG16 | reverse complement strand
TTCTATGATTATAATAACTAAAATAAGTAAATGAAGCAATGCTTTTTTAGTAAAACCATTAAAGTACATAAAAAAGGATTGCAGAAGAAAGTATTTTATTATATGATGTTAACACAAGTAACTAAGGGGGGATGAAGATGAAAAGATTTGATGGTAAGAAACTTTATTTATTAAGGAAAAATAGAGGGTTTTCACAGAGAGAATTAGGAGAATTATTAGATTGCAGTCATTCTTTAGTTAACTTAATGGAAAATGGTAAGCTGCAACCGACAACAGCGAAGTTATTAGGGATTTCAAGTATCTTTAAGGTTTCTATAGATGAGTTGTTTATCGATTTTTTTTAACTTTATAGTTAACTGAGGTAACTTAAACTGTAGAATCTAGAAATTATTTTTAAAAGGAGCGATACCCATGCATAAAAACCTATACATCGTCAGAAAAGAACAACGCATGACACAAGAAAAAGCGGCGAATTTGATTCACATTGCACCGAGAACATATTTTGCTAAAGAACACGGTAAAAGTGACTTCACCCTAA
>NZ_JBMDKC010000308.1:0-559 GCF_057809515.1 Bacillus sp. FG16 | reverse complement strand
TCTTTTAAATGTTGTTCGATGGGCTGTTGTAGCTTAGTTAAATTGAAATCTTGAATCATACTTTCTTTATGTACCCACGTATTTTCATCGACTAAATCATCTTCAAAACTTCTATACTGTATGCTATCTCTACAAAAAATATCTCCTGATTGTAAGCGATGCCATAAAGAATGATAAATTAAAAATTCATATCGATCTATTAGTAAACGTTTTGAATGCGCATCATCTTTCGTGTAAAGATAACGTTTAGTCCCATTTTGTATAAAGGTTTGTGGAATATCTTCGATATCATATTTAAGTAAAGTTTTCCGTTTCATCAAAACTTCTTTTAAAAAGTGTATTGCATCCATAAGAGAATCTTCAATATCTGTTGTAACAAAATCAATTGTCATAAAAATAGGACGAATTTGTCTCTTAAATTGTAAAGCTAATGCATCAATACGTTCCCAACGGAATGCTTTTTCATCTATCTTTGAAGTATTCAAGATTTGATTTGCTAGCTCAGCTAATTTAGGACGGTCTAGGATAGAAAATACACGTCTTTGTATGTCTTTAAATA
>NZ_JBMDKC010000307.1:0-562 GCF_057809515.1 Bacillus sp. FG16 | reverse complement strand
AAGAAATTTCTCCTGTTACGAGACACGTACCATCCGATTTATATTTCTGTAAAATGATACTTTCCTCTTCTACAAATATTTCTATGGCGTCTTTTTCGTGGATCTCAAGCGTACGCCTTGTTTCCCTTGGTATCACAATCCGTCCTAACTGGTCTACTCTTCGTACGATCCCTGTTGATTTCATCCTTCTGTTTTCCTCCCTTTCAAATAGAATTTTTTCTCTCTCGTTACCGTTTTCATTCTGGTGAAATGTATGTATACTTTATAACATATTGTATACAACACGGGAGGCTATTCATGTCTACACCCTATATTTCCTATTTACAAAAGAAAATTAAGAAGAAACAAAAAATACTTCGGAAATTAACAAAATTATATGGATTCACACATCCTGTAGTTGTCGCCTATAGTCAAGAATTGGATCCATTAGTCGTTCTTGTCATGCGCTATCTTTCCTCTTGATGAAGGAGGAATTCGAATTCGGCAAAAGAACCGAATTCGAATTCCTTATACACATGTCTCCTCTATTTTACCATACTTTTTCATAGAATGGTTTTTATAA
>NZ_JBMDKC010000306.1:0-574 GCF_057809515.1 Bacillus sp. FG16 | reverse complement strand
AATCATTTTGATTTTAGCGAATAAAAACAACATAAAATAATAGAGTTTCAAAAAAAATAGCCCTCCACCAGACCTTTTTTGGTCAGATGGAGGGCTATTTTTTTCATGTTTTGACAAGCTGCGGTGAGATAAGCCTGCATTTGGACAGACTTCAGCCCTCGAAATCGAGCATATCGATAGCCATGTAGTTCTTTGGCGTCTGCAAAGCTTCGCTCTATAGTTGAACAGCGTACTTTGTACAACTTTTTCCCTGTAACTGTTAGTTTGTTTTTTCTAGCGATATCCTTATATTTCTCCCATATATGATGAGTGATAACTTTTTGTTTTTGTTTCTTTGAAAAACATACCTCACGTAGCGGACAAACAGCGCAGTCTTCTGGCTTCGATTTATATTTACGATATCCTTCACGATCCGTTGTCGCATACTCTAAAATACACCCCATCGGACAAACGAATGCATTCATTTCTTCTACATATTTAAATTGGCTTTTTGGTACTTCTTTATTTCTTTTTCCAAATCGGCGATACCCCATCACCATAAATATATTTCTCTCCGATAATTTCTTACAGATAT
>NZ_JBMDKC010000305.1:0-586 GCF_057809515.1 Bacillus sp. FG16 | reverse complement strand
TGTAAATGTCAAGATGATCATGTACATTTTCACTTGTTTAAGCATGTACAAATTTAATCGTTTTCTTTACTGAAATGATCTTTAATTCGATACGATTGTCCTACAATGCTAACAACGGTAGCGTGATGTAATACGCGATCTAGTATGGCATTAGCTATTTTAGGATCCTGGAAGATTTCATCCCATGATTTGAAATTTACATTCGTAGTTAAAATCGTACTACGTTTTTCATAACGCATATCAATGAGTTGGAAAAATAATTTTGCATCCTCCGGATCAATTGGTAAATACCCAATTTCATCGATGATAAGCAATTTATATTTTGTGTAGTGTTTTAATCTTGATTCTAGACGATTCTCAAGCTTTGCACGTTTCAAATTTTGAAGTAAATCATGACACTTAATAAAATAAGTGCTTGTTCGTTTTTTAGCTGCTGCTATACCTACCGATGTCGCTAAATGGGTTTTACCAACACCACTAGGTCCTAAAAATACTATGTTCTCTTGTTGCTCTAGGAAACGTAGGGAAATAAAATCTAAGATTTGTTGTTTATTAATACTTGGCTGGAATTCAAAATCAAATGTAT
>NZ_JBMDKC010000304.1:0-592 GCF_057809515.1 Bacillus sp. FG16 | reverse complement strand
CGCTGTAACACTTTATAGCTCGGTTTCAATTTCTATTCAAGCAATACAAGAAGTTCACTTTGAAGTTAAAAATCTTCAATTTGACCACGGTATGTTGAAGCAGGAAGTTGATACTCTTAAAGAAGAACTTGAAGCAGAAAAACTTGAGAAAGTTTCAATGAAAGCTGAAATTGCTGAATTAAAGGTATTAGTACAACAATTAATAAATGAGGAACCAAAGCAGCCATAAGCTGTTTTTATTTGGCGCAACATACGGCTTTGATAACAAAAGGGAGACAATTATGTCTCTCTTTTTTGATATAGATGAGGAGCATGGATAGGGAGGGAAAACGGATGACAATCGAACTTGGTGTGCTGATTGCGTTATTATCACTCGCCATCAGCTATTTTGGTTATGCACTGAATAAATCTAAATCCATCAAAGCAGATGGGCAACAAAGTGCAGAAGTTAAAGCAGAACTGGGATATATTCGGAAAGGGGTGGATGATATCCGGATTGATTTAAAAGCAAGTGAAAAACAAATGGTAGCACTTGGGGAACGCGTCACGAGGGTAGAAGAAAGCACGAAACAAGCGCATAAACGCTTGGATA